>DUIP01000062.1 GCA_013330285.1 Candidatus Poseidoniaceae archaeon | reverse complement strand
CCCGCAAGAATCACGCCTCTGGAATTGGCAAGGCCGAGTTTTTGGAGCTTCGGCATGGCTTTCTGAAAGGTGATGATGTCTTTCCACAACATCTCCTTGACTTTTGGGTCCCAAGCCAACAATGCGTCGATGTTTGCATCGCGCTGAATAAAATTGTACTTCAAATCGAAGAACGCTTCATTGAGCGGCCCATTTTCATAAAAATCATCTTCTAATTGGTTGATGAAGTTGTTGAAATCATATCGCTCATTCTTCATCTCGTGCCCAACCGGCACGTGAATCGTAATGCGATGATCGCCGTCACCGTCAACTGAAGAAATCAAGATGAAGCGGAGTTGTGGGTCCGCTTTACTTTCGTAAAAGCGAGTGCCAATCACCATGATACGAGCGCGTTGTTTTCCTTGGAGAGGAATGGTATCATACATGCATGGCCGGATGATGCCATCCTCGATTGAGAATTCTTCACTGACCGTGAATTCGGGTGTGAGGTATTGGTCCAAATGCATTTTCATCAGCGCGCCGAGTTGACCTTTCCAATACCTTGAGTCGCGTTGGGTTTTCGGTGCGTTGAGGAAGGTGAACATCTTCGAATCAAACATGTTGGTGCGTGGTTGTTTTGGCATCAATTTATTCGCTGCCATCTTCGCATCAGCGTATGCTTTCATGTCCACTGAAACCGGACCATAGGGTGATTCGATGACGAATGTCGGGTCGGGTGTTTGCTCTTTTTCCTCTTGCTTTTCTGATTCATCCATGGTCTTCACGCTTCCTTGAGTTGCTCGCATTTCAACCCGCTTGGCGGGGGTTTTTCGCAAGCGTATAGATATCGGCTCGAGAGTATATGAAGGCGCGACAGTCGAACTCCTTTCCCCGCGAAGGACTCAAACCAAAGCGGCATCTCGATGGGCACGAGGGGCGATTATGGCACGGCAATCGAAGGTCGAATTCCCCGGGCAGAAAAAGCAACGTGTCCGCATGCGTGGCACGAAGCAAGCCAACGAAGCAACGGCAAATCGAATCAAGCGCGAGTTGGCGCAGTTGCTTGAAGATCCCGAATCCAAACTGCCTCAGATGACGTGGAAAGGTCGACTTCGTTGGGGTCGTGTGGATCCGGTCACTAAAACCTTGAACGAACTTCGAAAAATTATCAAGAAGAAGAACGATGTTCGTTGGCTCAACAAACGAATGATGTCAAAACGCGGCGACCCCGTTGCCAAGGCGTTCGCAGGCTCGCTTCACGCCTGCCATGATGAGGAATTCAAAATGGTCGGGAATTTCAGTTCCGGCTCGTTCGGCACTGCGTCGTTTATCCGTCGAGGTGATGGAAAACAAGGCTATCTGGCAGGGTTGCAAAACCATTCACACCTCACGTTGCGCATGCTGCCATGGGAAGATCACGCCAAGCGTGGTATGTTTTTCTTCACCTGGAAGGGCGGATTTGTGTGCACTGGGCCAAAGCCTTCGCCTCCGGACGAATGGCTTGAAGATGTGCTCGATCGTTCAAGATTCGACTTCACCAAGGACGATGAAATTCCTTTGCCCGTGTGGGTAACCAAAGGGCTTGATCCAAACGCGGTTCTCGAGTTTGACCCAAGTTCAGAAGGCTATGTTCGATTTTCGTTCAAGCACGGGCCCATTGTTGCCATTGGGCTCGATGAATTGGCCGAGGCGACCAAGAAAGAAGCATCGTTCATTCACCACCTTGCCCTTTCGATGCTGCCTCCATTCCTTCCATCGATTTTGACCATCGAAGCCAATTGGACGCCAAAAGGATGGCCAGAAGGAAAGCCTCTACCAGATGCTTCAGCTGAAGGCATCGACAACGTCATCGATGCTTGGCAGGGATTGACAATGAATGAGGGCGTCATCACGATGGCTGTGAAACGTGCGGTCATCGATGCGATCGACGGGGGACTGGTTCTTGGCGAGACCTGGATTGAAGGTGCTGATTTGGCATCGATTGAAGAGGCGCTTGCAGACCATCCTGGCTCAAGTGATGAGCGACATCTCGCCGCACACATGCTTCTTGCATCGATGGGTGAAGGGCCAACCGATGAAGTTGGCCTTCGAATTAACCCGCGCGGCGATGTTGCTGAACGTAAGGGGCAGGCGCTTGAAATCATGAGTGGGACCAGTTGTGGGAATATCCTTGGGCCCATGTGGGAAAAATGGGGTATGGCAGGCCTGGCTGGTTTGGGAATCGAAGGGGTCGAAGCTGAAGAAATTTGGAAGAAGCAAGACAAGAAGCCTCAACCGTTCGGCACCTTCCTCAAAGGATTGGATTCGGCTCGCAGCCAAGCGCGACGAATTGCTCGTTTCCCAACGCGCAGTGGTGAATTTGGCGGTGCTGCGGGAATGATTCACGATTTAGTGCTTCAGGGCTTGCTCGACGGAATGGGGAAAGCCGAGCGGGTTGCCACTTCCCGGCACCCTTCGATTGATGAAGCGGCTGCGTCATGGGCTTGGTTGCTCGCAGCAGGGCGATCTGCAGGTCAAGATTGGCACTTTGAATCCAACGCCCGTGACCGTGCTGGAGCGTGGTTATCCGCAACCAAAACACTGTTGGCAACCGGACAATCAATCCTTGAAGCTGAAGAAGACGATGTCGGCTCGCTTAGCGCAGAATGGCAAGATGCCTTCGAACAATTGAAGATCGTCACTGGGCAATCGGATTGATTTCGATTCAATGTGGAAGAAGAATCCATACTGCGACGCCGACAAGGGACGCGCCCAATGCCATGTTGAGGCGCTTTGCGTTGTTCTCGGAACTAAACATCCGACGCAGTGCAACACCGAATCCCGCCCATGCCAAGACTGCAGGATAGCCTGCAAAGCCATTGAGGATGATCAGAGCGATTTTGCCCCCAATGCCTTGGCCAAACAAACTGCCCCATGTCGCCATCAGTGCGAGGAAATGAATCCATGCCTTGCCGTTGACAAATTGCAACATCACGCCTGTTCTGAATCCCAAACGCTCCGTGCTTGTTGTGTCTGAAAGTGGTTTTGGATCTGCGCGCCCAAGTGAATAACCGAGGTAGGCAATGTAAGCGGCGCCGGCGTACGTCAAGAGGTTGAAGAAGCCCTGATTTGATTCAATCGCAGCGATGGCAACACCAACGATGAGGCCAAGAATAGACCATCCGGT
>DUIP01000075.1 GCA_013330285.1 Candidatus Poseidoniaceae archaeon | reverse complement strand
TTGGTCGACTGTGAGGTTGAATGCAGCCATTGCATCAGCAACTTCCATGGTAAGGAAGGCTGCAAGACCGAATCCTGTTCCGTCAGCGTTCGTTGCGATCAATCCAGTCGGAGTGTCTGTGAGGTGTCCTGCAACCATGAGAGCGATGCCGTTTGCGCCAGCAAAGTCAACGCCCAAGAGGTTGTGAAGTCGGCTTGTGATGTCGTCGTTGTTGCTTGCGTTGAAGTCTGTACCACCGCCGTAGCCAGCGAAACTTGTTCCAACCGCTGCATACATGGTCCAATCTCGAACGAAGGTTGTGTAAAAGTCTGGAACTGCTGTTTCGTCAATTCCATCATCGTCCATATCCAACATCATTGCAATACTGAGGTACCCATACGTGGATGCGCGCTGCATGATGGTCGAATTGGAAGGATCGGCCATGACTTCAGAAATCATCATTTCTGGCTGCCCCATACCCATGAAAGCAACAGGCCCCAAATCAGTCTTCAGAGAGATGTTGAAATTTGGATCGAACGGGTGGAAGGTGTTGTCCATTGCCGCATCGAGAACGCCAGCTGACCAGTCGCCGGTGGCGTTGTTGAGCATCGAATCATTGTTCATGGCCATGATGCCCATTCCAGTATCAGAAGATTTCCAAGCGGCTTCCCCGCCCATTGCCCACATATGGCAAGGACCGTAGAGAATGCCTAGGAAGCACATGTCGGCTGTTGTGGCCGTTCCTGCTTGTGTGGTGTTCATGTCTTGGTTGATCATTTGCGCTGCAAATCCAACCTTGGTGAGGTCCATGATGCCGGCCATTGCTGTGCCTGTTGCACCAATGACTTGAGGCATGAAACCGATGTTGAGTTGAGTGATTTGAACATCACAAGGAACAACAGTGTCAGCCGAACATGCATAGGAGGTGGTCTCATGGTAGGTGAGTTCACCAGAGGTAGAATTGTGCTCCATCACGTGACGTTCAGAGGAGATGGTGTAGGTGACTGGTCCGACTTCGTCATAGACCGGTGCGCCACCTGCGAGAACTTCACCAAGGTTGGTAAGGTTCCATCCATAGAAATCTCGGTCGGTGCTGGAACTTGCCCAGTCGGCTTCAACTTCAGTGCAGTCGGCGTTTGAACAAATATCGTCCTTAGGTGCTTCTGCGGTTGCTTCAGCGACGGCATCTGGTACAGCGCCAGTAGCGATTGGCGCAAGTATGGCTACATTCAAAATAAGGAACATGAGACCTGCTCCAAGCATTGCTTTATCCGATTTTAATATCGACATAATTTCCTGTCCGGCGTGTTTTGGGTATAAGCATTGGTGCGTTTTCTAACACCAAGTGTCCCATATTCAACGGTTTTAGAGCAGCCGGGGGCTTTTCACAGCGGTGCGGTCTTGAATAAGCAGTTCCACGCAACGTCATGGCCGAGGGCGTTGGAGGTGAGAACCACCCTACGGGATGGCCAGGTCATATGTGGCTTGAAGGGCGTACCATCGTCCACATGCAAGACGAACAAGAACGGCCCACGCACATGCCAAGAGGTCCTGCAAAACGCACCGGGCCGGGCTTTCTCAATCCCGCCATGGCACCAGCACGTACGCGCAGTGTGATGTTGTTGGCAGACGCACTTGAACATGAGTGGTTGGTCAAATCAGATCGACCGATTCGTGCCCTCGATGCGCTGTGTGCAACTGGTGTGCGTATTCGACGTTGGCGAAATGAGATCCCTGCCCCATTGCAACATCGACTACGAATCACAGCGAATGATTTGGATGAATTTGCACTTTCATGGGCAGCGCTATCACACAAAATCCATCCTCCATCGGAACCTGTTCAACATGAACCTGAAGATGATCGGCATGGCGAGAAATCAACGGCTGTGTTCGACAATGGCATCCATTTCCAACGTCTTGACGCACGTATGGCCATGGTTGATGCTGCGTACCAGTGGGTCGATTTGGATCCATTTGGATCCCCCGTGCAGTTTTTGGATGCAGCCCTGCAAAGCCTTTCGAGGACCGGGGTTCTCGAAGTCACAGCCACAGATACTGCAGCCCTTACAGGATCTTCCCCCTCCAGTCAAGCTCGCCGCTACCAAGCCAAGGGCGTGGTGGATGAATACGCTCACGATGATGCAGTGAGGCTCCTGTTAGCCACTGTAGCGACGACTGCAGCAAGGCTTGACAAAGTGGTAACGCCGCTCCTTGCCCTCTTCGATGGCCATCATGTCCGGATCTCATTGCTTGTACGAACGAGTAAGTCCGAGGCAACTGCCATTGGAAAATCAATCGGATGGAGGGTGAGGGGCGAAGGCGTGCCTTACGAATTTGTCAACCACCCATCGAGTGAGCAATTGAAGAAAGCGAGTGGGCCAATGTGGATTGGGCCAATGTGGCACAAGGAAATTGCAGGAAGAATGACTGAGGAGCGAGCCCTTGAATTGTGTTCTCCGAGCAATGAAGAGATTGAACAATTACGGACTGAAGGCTTGGTGTGGAATGAAGAAGATGTTGAGCATTCGGCAAGGGAATTGCGCCGAAGTGTTCGCTACATTGCCGATGCTGCGGATTTGATGAGTCGTGAACATTTGTTGCTCAACTTGGACGCACTTCCTCGTTTGGCAGGCGTGGGGGGCGCACCGAAGATGGAAAAGTTACTTGCAGAACTCACCGGCCTTGGTCATGCGGCTGCAAGGTACCCAGATCTCGAACCTATGTTGGTCACAGATGCGCCTTTTGAAGTCGTTATTGAGGCGGTGAAAAGCGCCCGAACTTCAACCGACTGAAGGATCCATTGAGGGATCATCGAACACATCAATTTCTGGACCCGGGAGCATCGTTCTTGAATTTTCAATCACTTCTTGAACGCTTGATTCAATGGTCTGGGCATTTTCAAGCAATTCAGTCAGCGGGATCTCAAGCCCTGTCAACTCCCCAATGGCTTCGACAGCGAGCGCAGCGGCGCGTGCGTCGGGATACAATGGGCTCGCTTCTGCAAGGAGTGCAGTCACATCGATGCCAAGTCGGTCGCCTTCACCGAGCAAGAACCCCGTAATGCCTGCCACAATGCCTTGTTGAATCGGTTCAATGCCGCAGTTTCTCAACCGCGCCCGAGCTGACTCTGAAGAGCCGACGCCGAACAATTGGCCTGCAGTTACATCACCTGAAGCAACGAGCCCGTCGATGATAATCAGTCGATCAAAGCCACCTTTCGTAAACCATTCCAACACTGTGGAAGCAAACATGATGTCCTGCTCATTCTTGAATTGTATTTCAGAAGTGAAGACGCCGATACCATCGCCTTGGTAGACTCGTACAGGGTGTTTTGGCACCTCGTTATGGATGAGGGCTACCGCAGGGAATTCAGCATTAAGCACCGTACCAAGTTGGCGCATTTTCAATGTCTTAATGATGTGAGAAGCGGCGATAACACCAACCATGCCTGCTGTGGTGAAGCCGGCAATGGCAACACCGCCAGTGCGTGGATCTGCACCTTCTTGCAAGACGAGTGCATAACCCCTGAACTCATGCTCCATGAAACGGCCTCCGTGCTGTGGGTGACAATGGCCCTATGAAAAGACCTACGATGGGAGTTATTCTTCCCAAACCGCCCAATCTTCCCATCCTTCTTCGCGGTACCACCAGACACCTTCTTCGTCTTCCCACCATTCTGTACCATTTTCGTCAACGCTGATGCCATCATCCTCTTCGGCTTCGTCATGTGATTCTTCATCTTCCTCTTCTTCACCAAGTTGCTCTTCGAGCTCTGTGACTTCTGATTCATCGAACGATTCTACATTGTTGTTGTCAAACTCGTCAAAGAGGCTTGGCCTGCGTTCTTTCGGCCCTTCGACATCATCAAGGGTCTTTCCTTCGCTGTGCAATTCGTCGAGGGATTTACTGGTTGGTTTCGTTGGCTTCTCAACCACTTCTGATTCTTCTTCTTCGATTGAATCAGCATACCAATCATCGTCTTCTTCCTCAGCATTACGAAGTAAAATCACCGCAGCACCTCCAGCGATGAGGACGAGGATGCCGATGATCCCGCCGATCACGAGTGGAGCAGAACTCTTCGTTTCAGTTGGTGTTGTATCCACTGGTTGAACAACCTCGGGTTGCTCACCGAGCGTCCATTGCAATTCACCTTCAATGCTTGCGGTTGGGGCGGACATGGCGTCGCACTGATTGGCTCCACCGAGTTCTGAGCATGTGATGTAAACGATGTACTCCACACCTTGGGCGCCAGGGAACAAACCATCGGATGGCCCATTACGAACAGGTAGGAATTCAACTTGAGTCGAGCCCTCCGCAGAGATGGTGAGGGTCGGCCCGCTGCCCGTCAAGGAAGACGACTCAAAGGTGAACGTTGGGGGCGTTGCTGGAATCACTTTCCAGGAAAACCCTACAAACACATCAAACGGATTTGGATTGGTAATGGTGCACGTGAT
>DUIP01000118.1:11913-36141 GCA_013330285.1 Candidatus Poseidoniaceae archaeon | reverse complement strand
CCTGCTGGTGGCAAACCCGCTGGTAGGGCGCCCTTGGGAGGTAGGCCTCGAGGAGGCATGCCTTTGGGCACTGCAGCAGGGGCCGCTGGCAAATTAAGTGATTGAGCAAGAGCCGCCGCAATTTCATCTTTCGAGACTTCCCCACTTGCTATTTCATTGACTGCATGACCGATGTCAAGCGCTTCGTCGCGGCGGGTTCCAAGGTGATCAGGATTCACAAATGCATCTGGTGCAACAAGTTCGCTCCCATCATCTTCCAATTCCCCACTGCGCTTCATACGAAGAGCCAGAACCATTCCGATTGCAATCAATACTCCGATGAGTGGAATCGAAACGTAGAGTGGTAGAACGGCAAACAAACCACCATTGCTGTCCACGGATGAAACGGTGGTTTCTATTTCAAAAATTCCAATTTCATTCTCGCCGCTGGTCAAGGTGATTTGAGTGTACATGAGACCCTTGCTTGCAGAAGCCTTTGGCGTCACGGTGACCTCAACAGTAAGGCTTTCACCAACGCCTAGGTTCTCAATTGAGGCATCGGAAAAAGAGACGCTCCAGTCAGAAGAAGCGTTGCCATCACTGTCGACAACCGAAGCACCAAGGGTGCCATCGATCGGTAGATTGCCATCGTTACGAACGACGATTGATTGAGTTGCACCCTCTTCCTTGGCGATGCTTCTGTATGGGCGAATCGTGTCGTCTGCAACAGTCAAGTTGGCAAATTCGGAGGGAAGAACAGCAATATCAACTCGTACAGAAGACTCGACAAGACGGCCATTATTTCCACCAGTTACCGTGATGAGTAAATCAAAGGCCTTATCCTCAGCAGGTGCATTTGCAGGGGGAATGAGACCAAACCGAATCGTCTTTTCTTCCCGTGGCTCAAGGTAAGTGACTGGATTGGCGAAACCAACGGTCCAGCCATCTGGGGCGAGTCCATTGGACCAGGCCAGAGTAAGCGGTGCATTTCCAGTGTTGGTGACGTTGAAGTTGCCATAACTAAAGGTCGAGCCAATGACGGTTTCAATCATGTTGTCCTCAGGCCCCTCAAGCGCAACAGCAAGTTCATCCTTCACCTTAAGCACTGTAGTGTTGGAGATGAAGACCTGAGCTGTAAATTCTGTACGGATGACAAAACTGTTGGCCTCACCTTCCTCAGCGACGCTGGGGACGCCAAAGAGGAAGTTCACAGAAATCGAGACACCAGGTGCAATTTCGATCGTAACTTGTCGAGCATCGGTTTGCCCATCCACGGTTACTTCGATTGGCCATGTTGGGTTCGAAGGTTGAACCTTCACCAGGAGTTCAAGGTCAGTGTTCCCTGTGTTTTCAACAGTGAGGTTCATGCTGACCTGTTCGCCGCTGTCCACGAGGACTTCTCGATTCGATGAAGAAGGCCCAATAGCCCCAAGATCATCATACAGATCAGCATCAAATGATTGTTGAGGCAGAACTGTGATGGTCGCTGACTCACTGAAGTTCATGGAAGCATCGGTGCCAGAGGTCACATAGCAGGTCACAGTATCTGTCGACCCAGTGAGCGGCACGCCATTCACCACTGGTGGCACAAAGAGGTCAATCTTAATCGCACGGTATTCAAGAATGCCAATGGCTTCAATTTCTAAGGTTGAGGAATTGGTATCCTTAAGCATAATCTGCCATCGGTTTTCCGATTCGCAACTGATCGAATACTGAGCAGGAGAATTCCCTATGTTGGCAACTGAGATTCTAAATCCGGCTGAGTCGCCAGGCTCTGCCTCCAAACCTTCAGTACCAAGAGGCGTGATGAGGACTTCATCCAGTTGTTCGATGACGAAGGTCATTCGCTGCGTATGGGCCACAGTAGGGTTGTCTTGGTACCTCGCAGTCACATCAACGACGAATGTGCCTGCGCGAGCGTATCGCGGCGAGGAGGGGTCGTCGAGGTTGGCGTCTTCGTCTTCAAGGTGGATGGTGAGCAATTGGAAATCACCTGCTTCGCCTTGCCCTTGAACAGTGTAGGGTCCTAATTGTGAGACGCTCTTTGACCATGTATCGACTGGTGAAAGCAGGAAATCTGGTCGTCCCGGTTGTGGAACTTGAACATTGGTTACGCTCAGTGTTACGTTCTTCTCGCCAGTGCCTTCATGAAGAATATGAATTGGAATATCGATACCAGTTTGATTTCGAACGTCAAATGTACGCAGGGCTGCAGCTTCTCTGTCTTCTGCTGTGATTGGAACGGTACCATCACTATTGAGCGCAACAACACGAACGCCAAGAGCTGTGACCTCGATATCTTGCTCCCAGATGTTATTGTCAACACCAGTGGTTCCATCATTCATTTCTGCCACTTGATCATTGGTATCTACCCGCAACCTCATGCTGTGAGTGCCGGTGGTCAAAAACTGATGTTGAATCAATAATGAATCAATTGTACCTGCTGCCAAACCTGGTCGGTCGCCTTCAAAGAGTGTCTCGCCTGAAGTTAAGTCTTCGAAAATCACTCGGAAGGTGCTTGTTGCTAGTGTCCCTTGGTTGATCCATCCTATGCGAATGGCGATCAAGTCATTGCGAAGTGGTTCAGGGGACGAAGGGATGATGCTACCGTCATACAAGGCCAAATCGGCTTGAGGGTTTGGTGTTGCATCAGCTGTGACGACGAGTCCGAAATCTTGAGTCGTACCGCCGCGGTGAAGCACTTTCACCAACCATTGTCCGGTTTGTGTCAGGCTGCCAGGGGCGATTTTGATTCGTTCTACGTTGTTGATGGCATCCGACGACTGACCGCTCGAGGTGAACCCATTTGCGAAATTATTGCCGTACCACTCATTGCCTGATGGGTCGACAAGCACCAAATCAAGATTATTTACGAGCCTCGAATCACTCTGCGCAGCATTGGCAGAACCTGCAACATCAGACCAGACGAGGGTGATGTCAACGCCATGACTCGCATCCATCTCGAACGCGTAAAGCAGACCAAATCCTGCATCCAGTGGCGTGTTGTCATCCATGAAAGTGGTAAGTGCACTTGTGCTTGGCGAGGATGGATCCCAGACTGGAAGAACCGTGCGTTCAAGGTCGACTTGCCCCCAACCTTCAGCATCGTTTGGTATATCTGCAGCCCCGAGGTCTCTGGCGCCATTGATCATGGCTGCTTTGACGAGGGAGCCTGATGGTGAGTTGATTCCAACTTCTTCACGTATGAATTCTCGAGTGAGCGCAGCGACTCCCCCTGCGATGGCTGTGGCTTGAGAAGTACCAGAAAGCGAGGTGTAGACATCATCTCCATTGGCATGGGTTTCACTTGCACATGCCGTCCCAGGCGATGTTTTTGCTTCCTCAGCTCGACCTGAACACAGGTCGACCCCAGGAGCCACTAAATCTGGCTTGATTCGACCATCAAGGCTCGGGCCGTTGCTGGAAAAAGAAGCCACGGTATCGAGGGTTGTACCCGTACCAGAGGCACCGATAGCGAGCACGTTCTTGGCCGTGCTCGGTGGCGTGATTTGTGAAGCACCTTGGGCTCCACGATCGCCAACCGAGAACAGTGGTAGCATTGCAGGCTTGTCATGCACGAGGATGTCAACCGAACGTGAGTCAGCAGAGTATTGCCCATAGTTTCCATTTGCACCCCATGCATTGATGGCAACTCGAGCCGTCATTTGTTCTGCATCTCTAAGCAAATCGTAAATTGAACCAATTCGGCCAAAGACTCCAGTCGGGTCGTGTTCTAGAGCATACATGACAAGGTCGGCACTCGGCGCCATACCGGTCGAACTCGCGTTGCTTTGGCCACTACCAAGGGCAGAAACGGCAATATGAGTCCCGTGACCGGTGTTGGAATCAGCTGGCGATGAATCGAGTCCATATTGTGTGTAAACGCCTGCCACCCTACCAGATAAATCGGGATGATCTTGATCCAACCCGGTGTCAGCAATCGCAATCATCTCACCGGAACCATCGAGTGTGAAGGTGGCGTTGTTCCCAACATTCAAAACACCTGAAGCAGCTGCTGCCGCAGCGTTATGAAGTGAAAATTCCACTGTTGGCTCAATCCAAATGATTCGCCCATCACTGGCTGCTGAGGCAATAAATGATGGTGCAAATTGTGCTGGGAGTTCGACTTCGCACACACCAACGCCACACCAAGCATTGTGGGCGCCCATGCGGATGAGGTCAAGGCTGAGAGATTCAAATCCACCATAGGCCAAGTCTGCGGCTGGCACTAAAGCAAGACGTTCAATGGCGGGATCGAACAGCAGCGTAGAGTCAATTCGCCAGCCAGGGTGTTGGGCTCCAATCCAACGAACATCATCGTCGGCATACAATTGACGGATCGACTCAGTTGGCGGGTCGGCCAAACGAACCAACCATGCTTCATCTCCGATGAAATCAATGGGGGTGAAGGAATGGCGTTCGACCAGTTGTTCCAACATCACGCCATCATGGGCATGGAGTTGTACAATAGCCAGCCCTGTCTTGACAAAATCATTCGAATCATAGAGGCCTACTGCTGGCAGTGGATGGTCGTCTGCAAGTGGATCGAAACTACCGATGTTCATCCTGAGGATGCCGGTTGATGGTTGGAGGGGAACTTGAATCAATTCCTCTGGACTGAGGACATGCCACATTGAGGCTGCGAGGGCGAGACGTTGCTCCTCAGTCATGATGGCATCATCAGAGGGTGTACCAGATTCAACAGGCATTGAACTGACCGTCAGCATTGGTGAAAGCGAGGTAAACACCAACAGAACAAGCATGAAAAGCGGTCGGCGTAGTGCTTGCATACGATAGCGACTTGTGGGACCTTTTTGAAAACGCCCCTTGATTGTGCCCCTACGGGGCACGACCGATTGCTCTGCTCAGAGGTTATTGTAAGCAGAAATTGCATCGTCTGTCTTTGCCACAGACACCAGCCAATCCGCTTCAGCATCCATCAAAGCCCGAATGGCATCAACATTTTCAGGGATGACGTCAGACTCTTGGTGAATGGCTTGGAAATAGTAAAGGGTATTTCCTTCTAACTTCACACCATCTTCCCATACAAAAATCTCGTGCAAATCACCCCACTTTCGCCCAATGTCTCGTGCGAATTCCATAACTTCTGCAGTCGTAGTGATGCCAGTTTCAGAACCGTTCATAATGACGATTCTTGGGCGTTGGGACCACATTGAGAGAACCGATTCCGTTGTGAGTCCATGACCCTCTGGTAGTGTTGCAACGATCACGTGGACGTGCATGATGGTTGTTGGAACGGCTACAGCCATCGAATTGATTTGGATTTCAGGTTTTACCGTCATGACGTCAGGCCCGTGATGAGATGGTACTTTGAGCACTGGTTTGATGGCGTTGATGGGTCCTTTGTTGGAATCGCCGGGATCAGCAGCACGGCGAATCATTGTGCATTCAACCGAAAGGGAGCCACAGTGTTCGTACAATGGCACAAGGGTGCGCGATAGACCCGTTGTGTTGCATGACACGACACGAGTACCTTCGACACCGAGATTCGCAGCGTGATTTGCTGAAGAGGTGTAGGACATTTCGGTCATCGCATGCTTTTCGCCACCTTGGAAAATCCATTTTACACCAGCAGCCTGGTATTTTTCCTTGTTCGAAGCACCGACTTTGCCGGGTGAACAATCGACCACAATATCTGCAATTTCAAGCAAGTCGCTCAATCCACCGTGACAGGTATAACCAGCCGCAGCAAATGCAGCAATTCGGTCCGCATCGTCATAGGTGCAGAAAATAGGGTAGCCCTTTCGAACAGCTAAATCACAACCGAATGCTGGACGGGTCTTCGTCACACCGACAATTTCCATATCGTTTTGAGCATCGACAGCATCAGCCACTCGCTTCCCAATAGTTCCATATCCGTTGATTGCCACTTTGATGGTCATGATTCTCAGCATTGGTGCCCTTGAAGACCCTCTATTAACACATCGTTGATTTTGATGGTTTTAGAAATTTGATTTCGCTCGTTTATTGTCATTAAAGAAATGGAATTTCCAGTGCATCTAAACGGGAGCCTATTTGGATAGGAAGCGACAGCGTTTCATCATGGCCGATGCCCAAGATGTCGTTGAACGCTCTTTCAACATCAATTCTAAACTCGGTCCGCGACTGATCGCCGCCGCCGAACAGAACGCTATTTTGCGAATTGGGTGGACAAATGCTGGCGAACCTGTGCCAAAGAATGGGGAACTTGGGCTCTGCCCAAACCTCCCCGAAGGGGCACGAATGCGAGCATTGGGTGTCCTTGGTTCTTGGACTGCGCCGTTTGGCAGCGGTGGAACATTCACAATTCAGGGAGATTCAGGCGCATTTTTAGGTGCGGGAAACAGAGGGAATACGATCGTATGTGAACGCCTAGCAGGCGACTACGCTGGTTATGCCATGCGGGATGGGAAAATCAGCATCCTCGATGGTGCTGGCAGTGACGCTGGCGCTTACATGGAAGGGGGACTGTTGATCGTTCGGGGGGCAACCGGAGCGCGTGTCGGTGGTGGTATGCGTGATGGACTGATCGTCATTCATGGTGACGTTGGAAGCGACCCGGGAGCCGGTATGCAAGGTGGCCGAATTGTCATCAACGGACGATGCCCAACACCTCCAAACGGAGTTTCACTTCGTCCGCTTACGGCTGCAGAGGTCAAATCCATCAACAAGCAACTGAACGATGAAGAACTCGAAATCCCTTCAGATGCCGTTTGCCTTACGCCTACTGAAATCATTGAAGTTGAACGGGAAGGTGGCCAAGTTTCTGCTTCTGACCTCTCAATGATTGGCCTCGTTCCAAACGATCGCCAACACCAGCAATCCTACGCGACATATGACACGGTCACTCTTGTTGGCGAGCGAGGTGATATGGGCACACCAGTTGCTTTGCCATTACCGCTCATGGCCATTCTTCCGGATGGAAAGGAATTGTCCCTTCCAAAGGACGCTTCACCCCACGCAGCATCGATTCTCGCCCAACAACCATTCCTCACCCGTTCGAATCCTCGAAGCATTGACTTCGCCCTTGTCGATGAACATAATCTTGCGGATGCGCCCGAACTTTTGGAGGCGTCTGCTGGTGCCGTGTTTGACTTTGACCATTTGCCTGCAATGAATTCCGAACAACTGGATGGATTCTTTGTCGCTGTTCGGACCCTCATGGGTAAAGAAAAGCCATTTGGCATCATTAATGGCTTAGGTCGCACCACCAACCTCCATGTGCGAGCCGCTCATCACAAAGCGGACCTTGCTATTTCGAGAATCGAAGACGGAAGTGGAGTCCCAGAAGCTGCAGCATTACCGATCATAGGTCGTTCAGCAAAATCCAACCTCGAAGGAACTCATACCGACGTAGGCGTTTTACTCGGACTTTCTGCAACCGCTCATGACCTTGCCGTCCTCAAGGCATCTGGAATCAAAATCATTGCCTGTGAAGTACCGATGGCTGATGCCAGTGATCTTGTGCACTGGTTGCAGACTCTTCACCAAGATATGGCTGGTGTCCTCTCAAGACTCGGGCTTGATTCAATCGATCGACTGCAACGAGCGAATTTGCGTGCACTCGACCACGAAACTGCTGCAATTGGTGGATTACGCTTGGTAGGATACGAACGACCGCTGCCACATTGGTTTGCTCGCTGAGGTGATACGATGCCAACGATTTCTATTGACCAAAGTCTCATCGCCCAACTCTTGAACCGACACGGGCTGGACAATGACGTCACGAGAATGGCTGATGAACTTCCTTTATTGGGTACAGATGTTGATGCTTGCAATGATCAAACCCTCGACATTGAAATCTTTCCAGATCGACCCGACCTGCTCTCTGGCGAGACATTGACAAGAGCGATGAGGCCTTTCTTGTACAAGCAGAAGGCCAAACCAAATCTTGATGTCGCCAAGGGAAAGATTACGATGACTGTTGATGCATCGCTTGAGCATGTTCGACCGGTCATCCTAGGCGCTGTTGTACGAGGTGTTCAATCGGGTACAGGTGCTGAAAATGAAGCGTTCATCAAGGCACTTATGGACCACCAAGAGAAATTGCACTTTGCACTCGGACGAGGAAGAAAGCGTGCCTCAATAGGTGTCCACGATCTTGCCACTCTTTCTCCACCATTCCGGGTCAAAACCGTGCCAGGAAGCACAAGCTTTACGCCTTTAGCAATGGATGAAAAAATGAGCATCGATGAAATCCTCACCAAGCACCCAAAAGGCATAGATTACGCACACCTGCTTGAAGGGATGGACACATATCCAGTCATTGTAGACAAAAATGAAGCCGTGCTTTCATTCCCTCCAATTATCAACGGGAATCACACCACGGTCACCTCAGCAACGAAGGATTTCTTCATCGATGTCACCGGCTGGGACCGTCGGGCATGTGAAGCCAGTTTGATGCTCATCGCGAGTCAACTTGAAGAGCGAGGCGGAACGATCGAATCCGTTGAGGTGACCTGTTTTGATGGGAAAGTCGAACATCTGCCAAACCCAGAACCACTCCGCCACGACGTCACGGAGCGTTTGCTCAATGGATTGCTCGGCAGAGCGCTCACCGATGAGGAAATCCAAACCGCAATCAACCGAATGGGTGGTGTTTTTCTCGGCCGTAAAGCAGCAGAAAATGCGCCTTCTCGGGAACCAATGAATATGGCAGATGTCGTTGATGGCGATGTTGTCCTCACCTTCATGATGCCCCGGTGGAGGTTCGACATCTTGCACCCCATTGATTTGGTCGAAGATGTGGCCATCGGGCATGGCTATGAAGACCTTGGCACGGATGTTCCTCGTGCGCCATTGACTGCGTTGCCAAGAACGGATGGTCATATTCGCCGAAGAATTCGTGATTCACTTCAGGGCCTTGGACTTATGCAGATTCAGTCACTCACCCTTTCCAATGACACCGACCAATTTGAGGCAATGCGGTGGCCTGCTATGGGTGAAGTCACGAGAATCACGAACCCCATCACCATCGATCATACGCTGCTTCGTCAGTACCTTTTACCCGGACTTTTCCGATTGCTTGCCTCAAATAGGCACCACGAACTGCCTCAGGCCGTTTACGAATTAGGAACGGTAGTACGCGACCATGTCAACAGCGACCGGTTTGCCTTCCTCGTGGCAGAGCAAAATGGTGGATTCGCTGCCGTCCGTGGCCGTATTCAAGCCATCATGAGGGACCTTGGTGCGACGGACTACACCATTGAGCCACTCGGTGGAAAAATGGGACCGTGGTTGACTGGACGGTCCGCAAAAGTCATTGTTGATGGCATCCACGTCGGATGTTTTGGAGAAATGGACCCCCATGTTGGACACCATTACGAACTCAAAGTGCCGTTAAGTGGCGCAGAATTTGATATTCAGGAATTGGAACGAGCACTCCCAGATCCAGTTTGAGGTGGTGAGATGTGTGGAAGGTTTGCCCTCGGCACACCGATAGAGGAAGTGGCCAATACAATCCAATCCGAACCACTTTCGCCATTGACTCCATTTACCCCCTCATGGAATATTGCCCCAACTCATTGGGTGCCTGTGGTCACTGAAAATGGAATTGATCGCCGCTCAACAGCTCCACGACACATGCGATTGATGCGTTGGGGTCTACGCCCAAACTGGTCGAAACCATCGACGCATGAGCCAAACAATGCCCGTGCTGAAACCGTCGATCAAAAACCCATGTTCAAGCAAGCTTGGGCCAATCGAAGATGTATCGTCCCAGCCGATGGCTGGTATGAATGGATGACAACTGTGCAGGGCAAGGTGCCATGGTACCATTACAGAATCAATGGTGGCCCGTGCTGGCTTGGCGGCATATGGGAGTCTTGGTCGTCCGCAGATGGTGATCATGTCGAATCTTTTGCATTGTTGACGGTTGAATCGAACGATGATGTGCGCGAGGTACACCACCGCATGCCATTGGTACTCGAAGAACACCAGATTTCCGATTTTCTAGGAGGAAAGGACATCCGCTCCCAACCCCAAAATGCTTTGATTGACAGGCATGTTGTGGATCGTGAAGTCAATGCGTCTACAAGTGAGGGAAGCCACCTCATCAATCCAGTCCCGACACTGTGGTGATTAGGAATAAGGGGTATATTTCCCATCTTGACTTCGAACATAGGGCACTGGATCAAACGCACCATCTGGTAATTTTTTGTAATGGTAGCCATCCGTGTGGTGATGCCAATCAACGACTTCTTTGATGGCCGGTGTGGCTGGTTGACTTGACGCAACAACTCCATCATAGTGCTTTGATTGGTCCGTGGCTCGTTCCACGGTCTCATTTCCACTTCCAAAAAAGGAAAGCGCTGCCTTGTAATCTTCTTTCTGTTGATCTGTGGAACCTGAACTAATGCCTTGATCTCCTGTTTTTCGATAGATGACAGGTGCAGGAGGTTCTTCTGCCAATTGTAATGGCTGCTTCTTTTTTCCAAATGGCCAAATGGGGGGCATAGCCTTGCGAAATCGACCACCTTGATGAACAATCCGAACCACCATTGACGCATGAGAGGAGGCATCTTGAAGGAGGTCAAGGCTTGCACGAATCATGCGCTGGCATATCATCCTCGTGATGCTGTTGCTTCACAGCGCGTCTCCACTCATTGGCAATGCCGAGGGTGAACAACAACCAACGGCACGAACAACGGAGGCAACGCTCATCGGTCTGGAAGAGACTGTCGTTCATAGAAATGAACTGTGTGAAGTCCATTTTACCCTACACAACATGGGATCAGAAGAGCAAACCTTCACCATTGATGCGACAAACATACCATCAGAACTTTTGATCTCTGGACTCCCTCTAACCCACACACTCGAAGCAGGCTACCTGAAGAGTTTGAAGTTCAATCTCAGTGCGATTTCATCAGCAAGTTATGGAACCCAAACCATTCAACTCCAACTTTCCTCAGCCGATGACCAAGATTGGGAGTCGAACCATGACCTCACTGTCATCGTCGCTCCATATTCGAGACTGGATTTTGGCAACCAAGGCATCTCATCCTTCATCAGTGACGCAGGCACACGAACTTCAGTTGCTGTCAACATTACAAACAATGCATCCTATGATGATGATGTGACGTTCAATTTGTACACCACCAGTGGATGGAATTGGGGATGGACAATGAATGACACAGACGGTGTGAATGCATACGAAACCCTCGCACCAGGCCAACTTGCTTACGTCTATTTGTGGGTTGATATACCGGAAATTATCGATGGAAGTCCGCTCGCCCAAACAGGCCCTAGGTTCCAACTCAAGGCCGTTTCAAGCATCGACAAAGCAGTATCACAATGGTCGTTTGATTTGCTCTTAGACTCATATCGTAATGCCTCGATAGATGCAAAGGGCGATGATTTGGTATTGGACCCTGGAGCAAATGGTCGAATTGTGGTTGATGTACGCAATGTCGGAAACACATACAATCGGCTCAACATTACCCTACAAGCCATCGATGAACAAGGACAGCCGATCCCTGGACTCGCTCTGGAGGACCGCATTGCGAGGAATGGCTGGACTATGGCTTTGTTCAAGGGACTCGAAAGTGTTGAACTCGCGCCAAATGAATCACGCTCAATTGAAATCGGATTTCAGGCACCAGGGGATTATTTTGGTTCAATCGATGTGAGGGTCCGAGTGTTTGCACAAGGAGCACAAGAGCGAGTGAGGACCATTGATGTTGGAGCGTCAATCGATTGGCAACGAAACGCAACCGTAGCGATTCAAACCGATGAGTGCCAGTACCTTTTACCAAACGCCACATGTTCAGCCTCGGTGCTGATTGAAAACACTGGGAATGCAAGGGACACCTTTTCGATTCATCTCATTTCTGCCCCCGATTCAGTCGCTGCTACTTTGCTGGTGAGTTCTGTAAGTCTCGACCCGTTTGAGTCCACCCTTGTTGAGATGGTTCAGGTTGTGGCCAATGCAGATGCATTGGCGTTTGAAACAGGAGATGTGGCCCTTGAGGTCCGCTTAGATGGAACTGAGTTCCCTGTTGGGCAAGTGGCCGTACCAACAAAAATTGCACCTGTCATTCTGTGGGTGTTTGAAGACATTGAGGAAACAATCGACAAAAATGGCCGGTTATCAATTTCAATGACTGCACGAAATGAAGGAAACGCAGTCGATGGTTTGCTCGTTCAATTACAATCTTCACATTCCACGCCAATGTCGTTCATACCCCCGTTTATCGCCGTGTACGAGGAGAATATTGAGTACCCGAGATCGTATGAAATTTCGGACATACCAATTGGATTCAACTTCACAATAGAAGCATGGGTCGACTTACCACAAGATCAGCAAAGCAATGGCACAGTGTATGTGAACACCACGGTCCGTTCGCAATTTGCCCCTGATGAACCGTTCATTCAAACCAGCGTAGGAAGTTATCTTGGCGTACCATGGCAGGAAGTTGAGGAATCAACGAGCTGGTTTGAGCCTTCAGAGATCATCAATACAATCATAGAAATCGCGCTCGCATGGTTCTGGGTGATTCTTTCACTGGTCGTATCTGTGGCGATTATTCAACGTGCAGTGATCGCTCGAAAGGAACGTACCAAGGAGCAATTGCTCTACCACCAGATGCACGCGCCAGCACCCAAAGAAGAGGCGCAAGACTGGATGGAGAAATTCCAAGAAAAACAAGTCGTTGAGGTCAAAGAAGTCGTCATGGCGGTGTCGCCTGAGCACTTCCAAGAGGCGTTCACAAACCGTGCAGGCAGCCCCACTCCAGCACCTGCACCAGTCGAAGCTGCGGTCCACAGTGCTGCTGCGAAAGCACTCGATGCGCAGGATAATCTTCGAACCATCGCCAAGGCTGATGATTTACTGCTCGACATCAACACAGGGAACATTGCCCAATCTGTGAGCGATGAGAGCATTCTCCCCGATGTTGAAGTGCAACCCAACATGACTGTTCGAAACGACCCAAAGGAGATTCTTGGGCCAACTGAATCACAGGCGGAGAAAAGCAGTGTCCCGCTCCCAAGAACACCTTCAATGATTGACTTGGATGATTTGGATGTGTGACCATGTGGTCTGCTGGTGTGGATGAAGCAGGGCGAGGGCCTGTTCTTGGCCCCTTGGTTGTTGGTGCGGTGGCTATTCCCACGAAAGATCTCCACATGCTCATCGAACATGGGATTCGTGATTCAAAAGACCTCACGCACACCAAGCGTCTGGAAATGGTGAATTGGTTTCACCTCAACGCTGATCAGCGTGGATGGAAACACCAGCTGATTGAGTGCATGCCACCACGGATTGACGCTGCTGTCATGAACAATGGACTCAACCTCTTGGAGGTGGAATTGTTCGCCGAAGCTTTGAATCCAATTCGCCACCATGTGGGGGATGGCGTCTCTATTCTCAATGACGCATGCGACGTTAATGCTCAGCGATTTACAGACCGAATCGCAGCACGTTTGACAGACTGGCCCTGGAACAATTCGACGATGTCCTCAGAACATAAAGCAGATACAAATCATGCCATCGTAGGGATGGCAAGTATCCTTGCTAAAGTGAGGAGGGATGAAATCATCGACGCTTTGGAGAACGAAATCGGATTTCCTATTGGTTCAGGCTACCCTTCAGATCCACACACAAAGGCAGCACTACCAGCACTGCTCAAAGGAAAAACACCGCATGATGCTTTGCGCTGGTCATGGAAAACTGTCAAGCGTGAATGGAATGCACTCCATGGCGAAGATCCACCTGTTCGCAGATTCACAGACAAGAAACAACGTACATTGTTTGGGCCCTGAGCCATCTCAACCGCCACTCAATTGATGAAGGAAAGGCGACAGCGTGAGTTGAACCCCATGTCATGGTCACCCGATGAAGCAACCCTCGCTGCCTTCAGACATCTGGCGTTGCAAAACGCAATTGAGTATGAAGGAAAAGCAGCACCGGGCTCTGTCATTGGCCGACTTATGGGCACCAGAGCAGATTTGCGCCCTCATGGAAAGGTGATTTCACCCCTGATCGCAAAGGCCGTGGCCGAAGCAAATGCTATGGCTGCGTCTGATGGCCTTGATGCATTACGGGACATTTTGGAAAAGGAAGCACCTCACCTTTTGGAAAAGAGGGAGAAAAAGGAACGCCGAGTCGGACTACCAGAATTGAAAAATGCTGAGAAAGGTAAGGTTGTTCTCCGCTTTGCACCGAATCCAAATGGGTCGCTTAGTTTTGGTCATGCGCGCGGGATTGTCATCAATGGAGAGTACGCCAAAGAATGGGATGGTGAACTGATTCTACGCTTTGATGACACTGACACTGTTGTGAAACCGCCCTTGCCTGATGCCTATGGAGAGATACCAAAAGAAGCCGAATGGCTCCTTGGTTTTGCACCACATCGAATCGTCATTGCAAGTGACCGTATACCGCAATATTATGAGCACGCAGAAATGATGCTTAAGCGAGGTTTTGGTTATGTGTGCCAATGCACTGGTGAAGAATTCAAGGTGTTCCGAGTTGACAAAACAGAATGCCCTTGCAGACCTAACTCCTCAGAATTAAACATGGAATTGTGGGGCAAAATGCTCGATGGCACCTTCAAGCCTGGCGATGCAGTTGTGAGGGTGAAGACCGACATGACGCTCAAAAATCCCGCATTAAGGGATTGGCCAGCGCTCCGAATGCAAGACACTGCTCATCACCCCCACCCCCGCCCCGGCATTGGATCGAAGTATCGAGTTTGGCCTCTTCTCGACTTTCAGAGTGCAGTTGAAGATCATCTCCAAGGCGTTACACACATCATACGTGGCAAGGATTTGATGGATTCGACTCGTAAGCAGACCTTGCTTTACGGCCACTTTGGTTGGACCTATCCAGAGACAATGTATTGGGGCCGAGTCAAAGTCCATGAGTGGGGTGGATTTTCAACTTCGCAAATGCGAAGAGACATTGAGGCCGGGAAGTTCTCTGGCTGGGATGACCCGAGGTTGCCGACCCTGCAAGCACTCAAACGAAGAGGCATTACTTCCGAAGCATTACGCTCTTTTTGGGTCGAACTGGGCGTCACACAAAAGGACATTTCAGTTCCACTCTCATCGCTTTTTTCACATAACACAAAGCAGGTGGATGATGAAGCACCACGGCTCGCTTTCGTACGAAGCCCTGTTTCGGTTCAACTCAAGGGACAACATCCCGAATTCATTGAAATCGATGTGCATCCAAATCACGAAACTATGGGGAAGCGCACATTTGATTTGCATTCGAAAACTGTTTGGATTGAGGATGAAGACCTTGGAAAAGGAAACTTACGCTTGAAAGGTTTCGCTGACCTTGACATCGAAGGACTCGAGGCAACAGTCGTGTCCATCGATCGCAGTGACAACCGTCCAATCATTCACTGGTTAAGTGAGGAACAGAGCCGTCAAGGAAAACTCATCATTGCTCAGGATGGAGAAATCATTGAACATGTTGGCCAAATGGAAAGTCATGCCTACCCCGAAGGAACCATCGTTCAGTTGGAACGAATTGGTTATGGTCGAGTCATCGATGAAACCACAATTTTGTTCAGTCACTCTTGAAATTCAAAAAAGGAAGGCTCATAGAGCCAACCCTATGTCCTCAAGGTATGGCAAAGACCGTGGCAGACTTGAACCTTGACGATGAACATATGACCATCGGTATTGAAGACACACTGCAGGAAGGGGCTCGACGAATGTTGACCATCTCTGGTGGAATCGTTGTCGTCCTATCGGATGAGAACAAGGTGAGAGGCGTTCTTGGACATACTCAATTCCTCAAAGCAATGGCGGAGGCGGCCGACGTGACAAGTTCCAAATGTGCTGAGTGGATGGAAATGGATTTTCTTCAGGTTGAACATACTGACACATTGAAGCATGTGCTTTCCGAAATCAAAAAGCGATCGCCTCAGGCAGTCGTTGCCGTTGACGAGCATGGTGAATTCAGCGGGTATTTTTCCCCAGGAGACTACCATGAAGCAAGCAGTTTGGTCTCCACCATGCGCTCAATCGGTCTTTGAATCAAGCCACGAGTTTGATGACGCGTTCACAACCAGCACACGCAAAGCGGAATGGTCGCTCGTCGCTGAGCACGGCATTATTTGTCCCACAAGCTGGGCAAGGTATGCTTGGCGTATCGACCAAAGCCATCGCATCTTCGCTTAAGCGTATTCTTGGGCTCGATACCGCCGTTATCCACCACAACAAAATTGTGAAACCAACAGCACCACCTACGAACACGGCAGGATAGGCGAAGAAATGAATCAGAGCAATGATTGGCACCATGATCAATTCAAGCATAAGGATCCTTCGAGATTTTGTCCTCGTCATTCTCAAAGCGATGACAAGGCCAGCGAAGAGAGCAAGACCAACACCCAAAGCAAGCGGCATCGGAGCATTGAGTGGGGAATTGGAAGGGATGAAGCTGATGGTGAAATCTTCGTCTTGATTGAGTCCATCACCCTCAACGGAGACAAATTCGCCCCAAGGATAACGCGATTGTGACACTTTCACCTCTTCAGTTTCCAAGACCTTAGCATCAATAAAGGAGGCAAATCCAGAGGATGTGCCTTCAAGCGTGAGAGTGAGGTCTGACCAGAAAGGTGCAGGTTGAACGGTAATGAAACTCCTCAAAAGGACCATTTTTTCGTTGCTTTGGATGTTCTCAGAAGTACGGAAAATAAGAGACACTGGGTGGTTGACCACATCTGGTTCACCATGCAAGTCCAATTCAATATCGATGTTTTCAAAGGCTTTGAAACTCCCAAGAAGTTCCTCAGCATCGATCCCAAGGCCCACGTTGAGGTAATAGGAGCACAGTCCTGATTGAGTCGTTGCTCCAGTCAGCATTTGCCGTTCGAATTCATTGACTTCAGTTGGTTCAATCGAACGACTGATTCGATCATCATCAGTCACTGCGCCTTCATCGAAACTTTGGAGCACTTGTGACAATTCTGTGACTTCATCGCCGATGTGGTCAAGCCCCCAACGCATCCAGAATGCCATTTCATCATCAATGGTTACTGTTGTTTCTCGTGTGAGTTTCAGAACGCCATCTGCAGAGTCGAGTTCGAAGGTTCCAGTGACGGTGAGTTGACTTCCTTCGCCGTTGGTTTGTAGAGGCTCATCAGGAGGGTAATACGTACCTGTGCCCCCGGTCGAATCAAAGGTCTCGATCACAAACGATGCCATACCAGAAAGCGTACTGCTCCCTGCTTGTAGAACGAGTTCTACTTTTGCCTCAACGGTTTCCTCACCGCCTGCAGCATCAAGCCATGTCCATGTGATACGAACGCCATCGCCCTGTGATGTTTCAATTGGATCCCCGTCTAAGAGCACTCCATTCACCCTCATATTGAGTGATTCTGAATTTGAGAGAATTTTCGTGCCCCATGAAGAATCGAGGACGACTGAAAAGTACACCTCGGAGCCTTCAACCTCAGGCTCGAGCAAGGTGAGTGACATCAATGGCATTTCCCCTTCAAGCACTGAATCACTGTCTTCACTGCCCCATTGGAATTCAAGTTGGGCCTCTCCAGCAGGTAGACTGAACACTACGCTTCGAGCAGTGACCGTCAAGACCACATTGCTTGAGGAAGAAATTGTGGTCGTGTCGACATCGATATCGAAACTTAAGGTGCCTTTGCCTTGGGCCAAAAAGGAACTTCCTGGAGCGGTTTCTGCTGTGAAGGTTTGGGAGCCGATCTGTAATGAGGCAGTTGCGTTGACTTGAGCTCCTGCGGCATTGGTCACTTCATAGACCATGTCAAAAGTCCACGTTGATGCGGGAACTGTTCCGGGCCAGACATCGGGTAAGGCCCAAGTCCCGACGGTTTCTTCAGATGTCACTGCAGTAGCGATGGTTTTCGACATCGTCGTTTCGGACAAATCTTGCATAAAGGGTGAGAGGGTACCGCTGCTTTCAGAGCCGATCAAATGGAGCGATACATCGACTGAATCACAACAAACGACAGTGTCTTCTGCTTGGGTAAAACCCACCAATGAACTGTTCATTGGCGCCATGATTGCAACCAAAAAAATCGAAGCAAACAACAATGGACGCCAAGACATGGTTGTCACTTGGCACGACCAAACGCACATGGCTCATAACATGCACGATGATTCGTGAGTTAAATTGACTAAAGCGCCTTCTCTAACAATGCACCGAGTTCCTTCTCGAACAGGGATACAACTGCTTCTCCAACTTCGCCTTGAAGGTCATCGGGAAGCAGGCGCAATCCGAGTCTGGTTGCAGCCCTTGTTGCCTTCAACTCTGCGTACACTGTTCGGGCTTTGGTGTGGAAGTAGTAGGCTACTGCTTCCTTGATTTCTGCTTTGAGTTCAGGGTCTTCATCGACCTTATTTCGAATATGGGCCTTCAATTCATCCTTGACAAGATCACGGAATGCCTCGATGACGAGGTCCTCTGTTGACATCAATTCCTGCACTTGGTCGCGGATGCTTCCTGTCAATAGTCGTTCGATGGCCATGCTTCAGCCAAGGGGCATCGAGGTTTCAATCCGTCGATGGCGATGAAGGAACCAACGCGCCGTTCATCAGGAAGAAATCTGCTAGTTTGGAAGCATGTACTTTGGCGGCATCTGCTTGTTTTGGCCAATCGTTCATTGCAGTATGAATTTGGCTCACAACATCGACTGGATGATCCCCATAGAGCAACCGATGCCAGATCAGTTCTTCCAATCGCGGTGTCGAGAGATTTGAATCGGTGAGGCATGGCAAAACCAATTCCGATAATGCTTGGGTCCGAGCATCGACATCCATCGTCGGCCATGCTTTTCGTAGACGCTTGAGCATTCGCTCTGAAAGATTTGGAATCATCGCATTCGATGGCTGCTCCACATCAGGAAGCGCTACAACACGCAGCGAACCTTCCTCGCTTAATACATCACGAATCGCAGTGTGCACGGGATCAAATGTGGTATCGAGTGCCTCTCTCAGCCATAGGCCAGAGCCAGCGAAAGGACGTAGACGCCGAACACGTTG
Source organism: Candidatus Poseidoniaceae archaeon (assembly GCA_013330285.1). Taxonomy (GTDB): domain Archaea; phylum Thermoplasmatota; class Poseidoniia; order Poseidoniales; family Poseidoniaceae; genus MGIIa-L1; species MGIIa-L1 sp8160u. The sequence continues at coordinate 17,190 of DUIP01000118.1, read as the reverse complement.
TCCATTCGGTGCCAATGATGCTGCAATTGCCGCGCATTGAGCGACAACATCAAGCGCTCCTTGTCGACCTTTTTTGCTGGTGCCAAGTCGAACACTCACCGAAAGTGGAGTGATATGGGTCGGTGACCGTTGGGCAATATCACTGAGTGCCCAAGTGTCTTCAAACGGATCGAGAAACATCAAACATCCGTTGTCAATGCTTTGAGGCTTGATGACTTCATCCCTTGGTAGCGTCGCTTGAGGAGGCATAAACCTGCGGACATAGGGAAGACCAACATCGAGGCATGCAGCCTCAATGAAGCACAGACTCAGCACACCAGCTGCATCCGCAGGAGCGTGAATGTGAATCTGTGGTGCCGTACGCATGAGGTCACAAATCGTGGAGATGAGGGGGCGTATATCCTCGAAAGTCGGTGATGCTAACATGTCCTTCAAAAGCGCCACCACACATAAGCAAAGGGTGGCTGTTCATCAGCCTGTCGCGTGAACCAGTCGTTTGACTTCACTCAACCATGAGGCGGAGTTCATCACGCTTGTATCGCCAGTCAGCAGGCAAGCGGCCTTCACCGATGTAATAGTTGGACAATCGGCGAATTTTTGATTCAGTAATTTCGAGAGAGCGCTTGTTGTGCAGATCCTTGTGGTTGCCGCTGCCCAAGTGGTTGATGATTGCAACAGCTTGTCGCATGAGGTTCATCATGTCCTCTGGGTAGGTTCCACCGATGTCGTTCTCAGCGAGAACCGCACCGATGCGCTTTCCAAGAACCAGACGCACATTTGGCACAGCGTGTTGGTCACGGAGAATGGTACCGATTTCAGCAGTGGAATGGCCGGCTCGTGCAAGGTCGAGAATGAGTTCTGTGACAGCCTTAGCATCAGTGTTTGACCACTCTGGCGCTTCGCTAACAAACGGTCTGTTTGAACCGCTCTTTCCTTTCCGTGACTTGTACATACGTGCCATAAGGACAACTCCAAGGAAAACGGCGACTTGTCACCCCTTCTTAATCGCTCCGCTTGTAGCCATCGACAGACGAACACGACAAACGATGTACTGCTTGGCCACGTGACGACAATTCATAGACGCTGATGTGACTTTGCGAGGCGGCCGGGCGTGGTTGGCCATTCCCAACCGGGGGCATGGGCCCGTGCAAGACCGAGGACTTCTCCGTCTTGATACACCAAGAGATCTGCACCGTTTCGCAGGTCCGCATCAAATCGCTCAACGATCGCTCCAAAAATATCGCCCTTCCATTTCACTCCTGGTTTGAGATGCACAGAGGCGAGTGCATTCGTCTCGGCAAGGGTCTTCACCACTGATTTTGAAAGGGAAAATCCGCCACGGTCAATCGACCAAAGAGCAACTTGCTTCCCATTGGATTCCAATCGATAGCGAGGTGGTTTTCCACGGACCTTGAGTTCATTCACCCAGGCATCGGTGTTCATGGTTTTTCGAGCAACACTCGCAAACGTATCGAGTAACATTCGTTCATTCTTTCGACCACGCGCACTGAATTCGTCAACAGCATCTCTTACTGCCATCGATAGCCGTTCCAGTGCATCGTGTCCGCCAGCCCCATCGCCTTGACGAGTATCGATGATTGGAACCGTTGGATGGTGCAAATCCATACCAGAGTGATTGATGATCCGCTTGTACTGATGACGTTCAACAAGGGCAGAAAACATCCGTTCTATTCTTGCTTTTTCATCACCAGTCCAATCACCGGTCACTGGAACGTCGTAATGAGCGGCTGGCCAAACCTCTTCAAGGTCGCGAGGGACCAAGCCAAGCGGAGAAGTTACCATGACTTCGTGACATGCGCTGGTGCCAATAGCACGAATAAATCGACCATGAGATTTCGAAAGGCGATATGGTTTACGAGCAGAGCATGGGAGAAGAACAAGAATGGTATCGAGTCCCTTTGGTGCATTGTAAGAATCACTCATGAAGGCTTCCCAGTCTGCAATGATTGGATCTGTTTGAATCGAGGCGCTGTGACAGGGGAAGGAATGAGTGCGCGCCACATGAGATGTCAACAAGCCTGGAACTGTGGCACAAAGTGCATCATGGCGCCTCAAGTGTTCAACAGAACGGGCACTGTTCAACGATTGGCGGTCGACAAGTGCCCGCATTTGATCGCTGTTCATCGCTGAACGAACCTCTGCAATTGCGGCCTTCCAGTGAGCGACTTGAGCATCCATTGAGGATTCTTCATCCAACGTGGACACACAATGCCGAGGTCCTTGACTCGTCAAAAGAACGCCGGCTGCCGATGCTTGTCGGCTCCTTGACAGATCGAACAAGTCCACTCCAAACCATGTCAGTAAGGCCACATTATCTGGCCCGCCAAGACCGGGTGCCCACAATAGAGCTCCGGGGAAACGACGCTTGAGCACCGTGATGGCTTCAACAAGACGGCCGGGTTGGGCGGCAAGTTGGAGTGCATCGACGAGAACGACAATGTCAGGAAGTAACTCTGGATTCATCAACTCGTCATCGTGATTTAGCCTTTGCCAAGACACAGGCAAAAGTTGGGCTGTACCAGCAGGCTCCCCTGCGTCAGCCTCCTCAAGAGACGGTGGGAGGACATGGCCCACAGAGACCTCGTAGCTTGGCCCATTGGTTTCAAAATTTGGTGGGGCAAGCGGTAGACGGCTCACGAGGCTCAAGGTTGATGGTATGTCTGTGGTACTCGACGAAGAAAAAGGAGCAAATGAGGCATCAACTTCTGGATCACCATCCAATACGACAAGTGCTGGAGTAAACGCACAGGGGTTTTTCCGATCACCCAAGCCCCAAAGGCGAGCGAAGCGATGTCGAGCGAGAACGCTCCTACCCAAACCCTCGCCCATGGTTTGCCCTGTGGCCTGTGCTTCTTGAAAGATTGGAAACAAATACAGCCCTAAGTTCAAATCAAGTTCCACGCAGCCAAGTCCATGCTCGGGCGCCATTCATCAGTTCGCGCATGGAGCCTTGTCCTGATTGTGCTGACGATGAATCTAGCAATGCTGCCTGTGACTGCAGAGAGTGAAGGGGGCGAACATGCAACTGAAACCCTACGTGACGGGCGCGTCATTGGCGTCTTAACCTCCCCAGATCAGACCTATGAGCGTACATGGTTCATTGAACAAGATGAATGGATGAGTTTGAGTGTTGATTGCGACCAGTGCACGGTTTTGCTCGAAGTCGATGGCATGACGACAGAAATAACCAATCAAGTGACCTATCAAGCGATTCAAAATGGAACAGCGAGCATGAGAATTTCATCACCTGTTGCCGAATTTGTAAGTTATTCCCTGATCGAAAGAATTGACGAGACGAACCCAACCGTTCGCCCAAGTCCTGGACAAGCGATTGACAGCCAAGATGCTTGGCTTTGCGCTGAAGACAACGGATGCGCAGATCTTCAATCTGGCCTCGAAGCAGTGCCTTCCACGGAATTCATCGATGGAGAGTTTGTCTTAGGCGTTGTAGAAAATAATCAAGCAGAATATGTCGCAGTGCCTGCGAATGCAGGTCAAACACTCGAACTCCAATTATTGCATGCGACCCAAGATTTGTCGGTCCACGTCTACTTCCAAACCGAAACTGAAGTTCAATTGAATGGAAGTTTGTCACAACCTACGGCTTTGGAAACAAATTTGCGGCCAGATGCAGAATTCTGGCATGCAGAAGTTGAGGGACGTTTTATTCTCAAAATAGAAAGCGAATCACCTCAAACTGCATACGCTTTGAAGCGAGTGCTTCACGCACCAGCGCCTTCATCTCAAATGGTGAACATATCACAACAACCGGTTATTGATGGGCATCACCAAGCAGTGGTTATCGTCGAAACAACCGATACCGAATCATTCAGCATCCTAGCCCTTCATCGAAATGTCTCTGCCAATGTAGAACAGCTGGTTGATGGGACGTGGCTGTCAGCGAAAGGGTTTGAATTCACTGTTGGAACCATGGAGAGGCTCTATCCATATCCAAACGCATCGGCTTTCCGATTCTCCTTCCAAGGTGATCGGTTTGCAGTTGAGGTTTCCACAAGCCAATTTGATGATCTCGGATCACATCTCGAGGCCCCATCGCAGCGACCGAGCACCCCATTCATGAACAACGAGTCGTGGCCAACCCTTCTAAGGGATACAGAGCCCATTCAAGGTGAACTTACCCTCGCCATCCACGACACTGCAGATGTGTACAAATTGGAAATCACAGGCTATGAAGATTCGATTCATTTGGTACAAGTCAGTCTGGTTGGAGCAAATTTAGAAGTTCTACAAATCGATATGTGGGAGCTCGACCAGACCACTTGGGAAACCATCGACACACGCAACGCCCTTCGGGTGAATGGTAAGGTCCAGACAGCGCTGGAATTACCTCCGGGGACCCACTTTGTGCGTGTATCCCACAACGATGTGAGCAACGTAACCAATCACTCATGGGGTTTCCAAGTCGATTCAATCCCTTACATGATCACCACCGCATCGCAAGTGATCGACGAGGGTTATGAGCCGTACTTCCCACCCGATGAAAGCACTGTGAAATGGGGAGAAGTCGCTCGTTGGTTCATGGGATTGTTGTTTTTAGCACCGTGCATTTATTTCGCAGTGAACTTTTCATCTCAACGCAAGCGTGCATTAGAGATGTCAACGAAAACCGAACAATTAGCCTGGTTCAAACAACAAATGGACACCGGTGAAATCGAGCCAAACACATTGCGCAAAACTTTGGATAAATCGTTGCAAGCCATCGCACAATTGGATTGGGCCACCGCATGCACAACATGGGGGCCAACCGATGGAGAACATCGAACCGATGGGATCGCTATGGCTGCATGGATCCTCGACCAAAGGCTTGCCAAGAGTGAAAATTCGCTCCCTGTCATGGTTGGAATTCATGTTGTTGAAGGCCAATGGGAGTTGGCAGCATTACGATTTGATGCTCCAGAAGGCGAGGCTTACACCATCAAGCGAGTCGAGCCACGATTCTTACACCGTGGCGAGGAGATCTTCCTCGACACCATGAGTGAAGGTAATATCACGTTCTTGACCGTTGAATTAAGCGGAACGGCAACCTCAGTTGATATCGAGATGAATGGTCGGTGCGATGGGGTTCCATCAGCTGCCAGAATGCCACAGTCGCTCGTCATGAACGCTCATGAAGAAGAATGATCAGGAACGGCGGTCTTTTGCATCTTCCTTGATCCGTTCAATCATATCAACGGGAGCGAGGTTTTCTCGAATCTCTTGAAGAGTTTTCTTGGTTTTCTTGTCCACTTTCTTGGG
>DUIP01000118.1:11068-11517 GCA_013330285.1 Candidatus Poseidoniaceae archaeon | reverse complement strand
AGCCCTCGCTTTCGAATCTCAAGCGTCTCTCCAGAGGTTGTGCCAGCTGGTACTTTAATTGTCAAATCCTTACCATCGAGGTGTTCGATTGTGATCGATGTGCCAAGAACCAAATCTGCATAACCAAGCGGTAGAGACATGATGAGGTCGGGGCCTGATCGCTCAAACCATGGATGCTCTTCGACTTCGATTTCAATGAAAAGATCGCCTTGCTGACCGTTCCCTTGGGGTGCTGGAGAACCTCGACCACGCATTCGGAGCCTGGTTCCTTCTTCAGCACCTGCTGGTATCGAAAATCGTAGAGTCGTCGATTTCATGGTTTGACCGGTGCCATCACATGCAGCACAAGAAGCAGCAGATGTTTGCCCCGTTCCATTGCACGTTGGGCACTCGCGTACAACATCTTGTACGAACGGTCCTACTTGTTGACGCATCCGGACTCGACCTTG
>DUIP01000118.1:2595-10720 GCA_013330285.1 Candidatus Poseidoniaceae archaeon | reverse complement strand
ACAATCACTGCACGATTCTGTCTGACCGCCTTCAGCACCCGTCCCCTCACATGCATCACACTGAGTTGGAAGTTCGAGTTCAATCTCCTCGGTGCTGCCATTGTAAATATCGAGTAAACTTACTGTGTGGATAATTCGTATATCGTTGCCTCTACGACGGTTTGAACGTCCACCACCGCTACCGAACATGCTTGAGAAAAAGTCACCACCGAGGATGTCTTCGAGGTTGATGTTGAAACCTCCACCGCCAAAACCACCAAATGGCGAGCCAGAAGGCCCATTGTGGCCAAACCGATCGTACTGTGCTCGCTTTTCTGCATCTGAAAGAACAGCATATGCTTCCTGAATTTCTTTGAATTTATCTTCAGCATTTTCCTCACTGCTTCGATCAGGGTGATACTTTCGTGCCAAACTACGAAACGCATTCTTGAGGTCCCGCTCACTCGCTGATTTTTCAACACCGAGCACTTCGTAATAGTCACGCTTGTCAGACATTACCAGCACCCAGTAAACTGCCCTAACAGAGCACCTCTTTCAACTTCTCGTATCGATTTAGCATTAGAGGTCAAGCCCGCAGTGGGGGCAAAAGCGTTCACCGATGGTGACTTGTTGGCCACAACCTCTGCAGATTGGCGCCTGCTCTGCGACCGGTTGCACAAGGGGTGCTGAGGTACGAATTGGTGTTGAGAGCATCGCCATGTCTTCGATGCTGTGTTCTGGCGAAGCACCTGTTGGTTGGTCCCACGCATACACTTTCTCGGCTTCAGTAGGCTCACTAGGTGCGTCTATTGCTTCACCAGAAGCATTGACAGCGGAGTCGATGCCACCACCATCACTCATGGAAGTCACCCTGAGTTGGGTCTCTTCTTTGGATTGGCTTTTCGTTCGAATCGGTGCAACTGGTCGTTGAGCTGTGACGGGATCGGCCTGAGATGCTGCAGAAAGGCGTGCCTGTTTTCTCAACGCCCTTTGCTCTGCGGCATCACCACGTCCAAAGAGGCTCCCAATTGAATCGAGAAGAGCGTCCATTGGGGAACTTTTCCGAACGGCTCCAATGGTTGAATCAACGGCCTGATCATCAAACGCCTCATCGCCACTCATTCGCCTGTTCGCTTTCTGAATGTGAGAGGCATCCATAAGCATGGTTACATCAACGCGGTCGTCTTCGCCGAGGTTCATTTCAGGTGCCTCTGCATCAATGGTGCCTACCTGTCCTTTGAGTTTCAATTGCGCCTCAGCAGAAAGTTCAGAACCAAGGATAGCATTGCTCTGCCAGACGCCTTCTTCCTCAGCCTGGTAGACTTTTTTCATCTCTTTCATCACTTTGGAACGATGGTATTCGTGATCTTTCACCTGGGAGGTACGCTTCAACAAGAACACACCCACTCCGAAGGCACCTCCATAGCAGATGTACATCAACAAGGGCTCGACACGGAACATATCCCGTAGAGGCGTAACGGTGACATGAATCATCGCCATGACCAATATGGGAAGGGCAGCAATACCTTTGGAGACTGCACTGCGTTCGCCTGCCATTGTTCTCCCCACGTTGTGTTTTGCAGTTTCCCTCAAGTATGTTGCCTAAGCATGCTTCGGTTTAAGCACGGTCACTGGGGGCCTTTCCACGTCGAATAAAGCCATCAAGGAGTCCGACTGAGAAACTCACGTGGAGCATGAAAAGACACATCGGCACACCAAAGATCATTGAAAATCGACCGAATTTAAGGCTCATACGGACTGCTTCAATGGCCAATACACAAGCATAAGCCATTGGTGGTAGCACCCACGAATCCATATTTGCAAGAGCAAGTGAAAGCGTGAGGAAAAGACCCAACCAAGGTAAATACTCTCGTAAGCTGATTCTTTTTGGATGCTTGATGACGGTTTTTGTTCGCCAAAAACCATAGCGGTGCCCCATCTTTAGCCACCGTATCAATCCAGTGCGTTTGGTCATGTAAACCACAGTTTTCGGCGTCCTCCAAAGTGCATAACCATTGGCTGCAAGGCGCATTGAAAGGTCGCTGTCTTGACTGGAGATGAAGGATTCATCCCAGCCTCCAACATCAACCACAGCATGTCGAGAGTGGAGCACAAATGCTGGAATCTTGCACGGTGCTGATGTCGTAAATCGGTCAAATTGGCCACCGCCACTTCCGAGGGGCGAGCCAAGGGCACCTTCAACCCATGATTCAACTGTATCCAACTCACCTTTTCGTGGTAAGACTCGACTTCCGAGTGCTCCAAGTTGCTGATGCTCCATTGTTGAAATACGGCTCCACTCTTCGACCAGAACTTCGAGATGATGAGCATCAACCGTGCTATGTCCAATCAATTCCAGAACATGTGTGATTGTACTCGGCATGAGTTCAAGCGCTTTATTACGCCCCTGTGCGACGAATTTTCCTGGGTTTGAATGCAATTCGATTTTAGGCCCATTGGCTTGGGCAGAACGAAGAATTGCTTCCTCGACAAGTTCAGTGGTGTTATCGCTTGATCCTCCATCAAGAATGAAAATCATGTGGCGTGAGGCGGGATAGGTCTGAGCGATCAATGAATCGAGGCAAGCGGTGATGTACTCAGATTCATTCAATACGGGGATTACTGTAGCAATCATCGGTTGTTCCGTGGCCCCCATGTGGGTTGGGTTTTAGTGAAAGATATTCACCTCTTCGCTTCCCATCATCGAGAAAGGCATGTTCATGTGCATGAATCAACTGGGCGGGATATGGACCAACCCCTTGTCAAGCTCAACGGGGTGAATGAAGGCATTGAGATTCACATCAAAACAGAACTTCAGGGTGCAGACGACCCGAACAAGGTTGCGAATTCGATTCGAACATTATTCCCCGAGTTCCCACTTCCAGAGGAAATCCAAGGACCCGAATTCGGAGCAGCGAGCAACCATATTTGGCAGGCCGATCAGGTACCGATTGGGCAATTTTTGACCATGCTCCACACTCAGAGGATCTTGGATACCGCATTGGATGCAATGGGGCGCCATTTGAAAGGAGACACAACCGTATTCCAAATCGCAAGGCAAGCTGCTTTGGCTTCGAAAGTGGCGTTTCCACTGCCTGGAGAAATGCCACTTGGTGGCGTGATTGAAGTGACATTACGTTCACCAAATTTGACCGATTGGTTGCATGCAGCGACATGGCACAAAGGTAGAGACAGTGTGCCACGCACCATTGATGATGAACGAGCGATGGCCAGCGATGGTGATGCAAGCACCTGGGTTTAGTCGATCAAATCCAATTGTTTGATTTGTGCGACGACCTCATCGTCCGACCCAGTAAAAGTGAGAAAGCCACAGGTCGTAGATGTATGCCACTGAACAGAATCGTGAGAAGTCCACCGAACATCGGGTTGATAGGATGGGTGTTGTCCAATGAAAGAGCACGACAAAATATCGAGTGCGATGATGACATCCTCCAATTCATGGTGCCATCTTCCGATTGAAGATCCTGCAGTGACGGACCAGCCAAATTCTTCCTTGACCTCACGAACAATGGCCGATTGCATAGATTCTCCTCGTTCCAATTTTCCACCTGGAAATTCCCATGTGCCCGGATGGCGTTCATGTTCAGCTCGACGGGCAACCAGGAATTTTCCATCCTCGGTGAAAAGAGATCCAACCACATGGACCACTGGCTTGAACAGCATACGAGCGATGACATCGTTCACAACCTTGATACTTTTTTCAATTGGATAGACCTCTGCAGGTGGTAGGTGTAAGAAGAGAATTGGAATGGATTTTTCTCGATTGGCTTCGAGGCTTCGATACAATGTCTCATTGCACAAATACGCCCCAGCATCGATGGAAACTTCAGCGTCAGTCACCCATGACTGAAACCAATGCTTTGTTGAACAGGTAATCCTCAAATCACCGTCACCAGAAAGGGTCGATCCGGCTACTTGCCTGCCGCCATTGTCGGGAATTCTCATCGCCAGACGATCTTCAGCTACTGTTTCAATTCGAGGCACTGAGCATGATCCACAGACGCCCAAGTGCAAGATTGCAGACCATGACTCACCATTGTCAATTCTTTTTGCAACCTTGAGCGACCCCTCGCGGTCAACAGACAGAATGGACCGTTCTACATCGACGGTAAGTGATGGTCGTGACGGGCCCAAATCCTTCCAAGGATCTTCAATCAATATCCGTTTCTCAAATGCATTGACAACATCCATTGAAACGTTCACATCTGAGCCACCAAATGGCTCGAAGCCTGTGAGAAGGATGCCGACCACGGCCCTCCCTGAGGGTGGAGGTTTTTCATCCCAATGCACCACAAGGAGGCGTCATCTTGACAAAGCCAACCACTCAGCATGGACCAAGACGCGGAGGTGAGCAATTGGAAGATATGGTCGTACAGTTCCCTTCTGAAGAAAAAAGAGACCTCAGCGATCGCAGGGAAGTTCGGTTCATTCGAGAAGTATGGCGCCAAATTACCTTTGGAGTAGGGGCATGGGGGACGCTCAGGCCATTGGTCGCAGCGCTTCTTGCGGCAGTGCCGTTCCTTTTCCTCGGCCAACATTTCACTCGAAAACACCGCCGTGGCTTCGATTGGTTTCTCTTGCAAATCCCACTCGCATTGACGCTGATCCTTTGGGCAGGGCTCTATCTGTACTCAATTTACGATGCGTGGAGCGAGGCGACAAAAGTTGGCGCCAACACTGACTAAGGTCGCCACAGTTGGTTCTCTGTAGGAATTGACCCATCGGCCATTCCTGAAAGGTCATTAAGGTCATCTTGATCAAATTCTGTTGGTAAATCACCTGAGAAGAATGAGCCTACGGAGCGTGAGTTGATGGCCCAATACATGACAGAGTCTTCATTGTTGGAGTGACCCTTGTTCTCGCTGTCTTCGTGGTCTGCGGGTGATGTGTAGACGAGGTTGACAAGACCCAAAAGGTGGCCAACTTCGTGAACCATCACACTGTTCTCAACTTCTTCAGCAGACGGGCGATTAAACCACCCTGCCGAATCATCGACAGTTTCACCAAAAATAGCAATCGTCGAGGCATCGACTGCGACACCCAGCACATTGTCATCTTCGTAAGTGTTTGAAGGGAAGATCAATTGCCATGTGAGTGTTGAGCCGTCGCGAGGTTCGGTTTCTTTTGCATCCCTGCTTTTGTCGCGAACATCTTCTGCAGTCCACGTGCCTTGGTGATTGAATTCAGACAGCGTGAATTTCACATCGATGCCGTTCGGTTTGTCACACACGGCTTCGAGCCGTTCGACCAGCATATCGGTGCTCGAAGTTTCTGGTTTGTAGCCCTCCTCATAATCGATTTCAAGGACAAGTCGCGTGTACGAACTGTCATCAAGACAAGCGAGGGCAAGACCACCCGGTATCCCGTAATTTTCGAACAAATCATTCGCAGCATTTGTTGCACCAGTGCAACCGGAAAGTGGCGCCAAGAGAAGGAGAAGGAACAGTATCACTCCAGTTTTGAACCTCTTCATGAATTCCCCTCCAGCTCCATATTTTCAAACCCATGCATCACCAGTCTTCGGGAATTTCCAATGGAGAGAACAGTTGTCCTGGCCCCTGTGCTCTAGCCAATTGAGATCTCGATAGGGCCTCCCATGGGCGTAAAGCGAGCAAACCCTCTGCAAGGGTCGCTTCAATTTCGACCAAGGTGACTCTGATCAAGGTTGAAAGAATATCCATGCGGTCTTCATCGATAATCTTGAAGACCTTTTCAAGATCAAATGTCGCACTTACATCGCCAGAAGTGCCCTCTTCAATGGGCCATGGCGCTGTGATTCGCTCATTATATGCTTGACCAGTGGCTTCGATGTGAGCATCAAGTGAGCGAGAGAGGCCCGCTATGTGGCGACCAATCACAAGGCTCACCTCGATAAGAGGCATGTTCAACTGGTTGATCAAATTGACAACACGCTCTTGCATGGTGACCATGCCGTCAACAGCACTGTCTTGTTCATCCGACATTGAGAAAAGCCTCACTTCATCATTGACTCAACGTACTGCCAACCAAAGTGGTTCCACTGTTCTTGTGTCCAACCTTCAGGTAAGCCCGTTGGCGGTAGAGGTGGTGGGGCACGCTGGCCGGGAACCGTTGGTGATGGAGCAGGTGCAGCCACCGGTGCAGGTTGGGGAGCAGGCGCCGGTGGTTGTTGAGGCTCATTGCTGAACACTTCAGGCACCTCTTTCTTTGAATTCATTTCATCAACAACAGACTGGGTTTCATCGCTGATTCCGCCTTCAAGCCCTTCAGTACGAATCCTTCTGTTCATAACAAGCATCCACATTGCAAGCGATAATGAAAGCAGAGCAACGAGGTAAAGGACAATGGCAAAGGTGCTTTCTGAAGCCTGTTGAGCAAGCGCATCACCGTCACGGACGGTTTCGCCCTTCACAATCAAAGGATCAACGGTGCGACGGTCCATCTCGACTTCATCGACAAGAACCACCAAACGGTACTCGACGCTTTGGCCTTGAGGAACATCGGCCACTGTACCAAGTTGAACTTCGACGAATGCACCAGCTGAGGCTACAACATCGACTCGAACGACTTCTGCCCAGAAGCCACCTTCGACGGCCCGTTGGAGCACATAAGCGACATCACCCTTACCACCTTGGTTCAGAACTGCGACATTGAGGTTGACAGCCTCGCCTTCAACTGGTGAAGGGTTGCTCCATGAAATCATTGTGTCCTCATGGCTGAGATCAAGCGATGGCCCAAGCAGAGCCAGTGGCCATGAAGCAATTGGTGTTAACAGAGAATTGTCCATGGTATCAAACGGATTACCAGCGTCGTCAGAGCCCGAGACCCAGACATCGACCATATAGGAAGGTAGGAGCATTGTGGCACCGGCATCGGTCAAGTCAAGGTAGCCAGTCCAGAAGAATTGTTCACCGAACGGGGTGGTGTCAGGTAGAGGTACACTTCCGCGCGAAATCTCAGCCTCACCAGCCCTCACGCGGTAATGCAGCACCGCTGGCTCATCAAGATTGAAACCGTAATCGTCGAGTGTTTCCAGCATGACCAGAAGGTCTCCAGCATCACCAATCGAGAGTGGGTCACCGGGTGAAACCTCATTGAGGGAGATGGCCGAAATGGTTGGACGGGAACTGTCAACAGCAAGTCGAACCCGAGGGATAATCGGTGTCTCGTCGAGAGCAATTCCAGGTAAATCATCAAGATCTAATCTCAAATCGAGGTGTCCCGAACGAACGGATGGAATCAACAGATCCAAACTGAATTCGCCACCATCCCTTGTGGAGGTTCGCCATTGGTAATCGTAATCCCCAAACACAACGTCAAATGCACCTGCAGGAGCAGGCGTGTCGTCTTCTGAGAACAAGACACGGCCAGTCACTCTCAGTGCTTGTCCTGCCCCGATGAGGGTTTCACTGAATTCATTGTTGTAGTGATTGGTACCATCACGGAGTTCAACCGCACGAATGTGTCCATCCATTGTATCGAATCGGAAATCATTGTCGAGGCTCCATGCATCATTACCGAGTCCTGCCTTTGCTTCAAAACAAGGGGTGACTTCGCCATCATTACAAGGTAAATCCGTCACCAAAACCTTCGGAATGATTCGATTTTCGCCATTGGTATCAAACAGTTCAGGGAAGGTCCATGTGAGTTGGAACCGTGCTAGAATCTTGATGATGCTGTTGTTGTTTTCATCGATTGAAACAGATGAATAGAGGTTTGACACAGCAATGTAGCTGGAACCTGCTTCCATGATGGCCGTTGGCATTCCGTCTTCATCTGCCATCAAGGAGATGAACAGTGAAGTGTCTTCATCCTCATAATCGCCTCCAAGAGCGAGTTGAACATATTGGATGTCTTGCCAACCGTTGCGATCCGAAAGAACAATTTGAGCTGAATATGGAATACCTGGATGCAATGGAGCTTTGTCATCGTGTCCTAGAATCGTTGAATTATCAAGATCTAATTCTGGTTCAAATTCGACGCGGATTTTGTATGTACCCAAATCATTGTCCCAGTCTGGAACGGTTTCTCCAGGAGCATAACCGCATGAAATTGTAGAATCGGGGCACACTGGACCCTTCCCCATGGCGACAGCATTGTTTTGTGCATCTTTACCAGTGACATAGTACGAAACTCGTTCTCCGTG
>DUIP01000118.1:0-2206 GCA_013330285.1 Candidatus Poseidoniaceae archaeon | reverse complement strand
CTTGTTTCTGGTGAGGAGAGGGTTTTCATCTCATATTCATCTTCATTTGGTAATCCGTCAAAATTGTAATCACTGCATCCGATTGCCTTACTGGCTTTACATCCAATCCAATAGTGCAGTGAGATTTGATTTGGTGGATCGACTGAGTCTTGAATGAGCACGCTCAACGATTGGCCACCGGGCGCAGGTGGCCCAGCATGGCGTTCTTCTCCATCACCAGGCGTTGAAGAAAGAACGAGAGGTGAATTTCCGTCAAGAATCAATCGAAGCGTGTTGTAGCCTGGATTGGCATAGGTGGAGCCATTTGGTAAATCACTTGCAATGACATAGAAAATCATTCCACCTGGTGCGGATTCTAACGGTGCGGTGAATGTGATGTTGTATTCGCCAAAGCCGGGGTTCTGTTCGACTGCGAGCACAACAGGCTCACCGATTGGGTCGCCATCATAGGTGACATTTTGTCCGATAATGGTCAAATTAAATTGACCAGCGAGTGGCGAAAGTTGGGAATTTTGGAAATGGATGCCGCCAGTAAAGGTCAGATTAAATCCACCACGCACCCAATCTTGGTTGTACAACTGCCGACCTGTTTCTTCAAACACTCGAACGCCATCGAGTTGAATGTCATTTTCGACAACGAGATCCAGCGAACTGGTTTCCCATGCCGCAACAGCAAGGCCAAGATCATCTTCGACTGAAATCAAGGCTTCAGTTCCAGCTTCATCGTCCCAAGTCCAATCGACTCGCATCGGCATTCGAATCGATACGACATCGCCCGCATCGGTGGTCGAAGTGCAATTGGCTGCATCGAAGTGAACCGCACCATCACCGTTGCTGATAACGGAACAAACATCGCCACGTTCCCAACTGAAGGCTGGATTTTCGCCATGCGAATTGTTCAGCGCAATGAGCGCATCAGTGACATAATCTACATCGTCACCAGGAGCAACACGAGTTACCAAGTTTCGGTACACGCCATCAGGTGCCACGAGACCACCCTCAAGGGATGCATCAACCGCCCGGGTTTGCATCTTGTAAGCCACGTCGATGTTTGTGATTTTTACTCGTCCTGAACTTGCTGCTTTGATGGCGATTGGCACGATCACATCGCCGTCACCATTCTCTGGAACGGCGTCATTAAAGGCTGCGATCAGTGATGGTGCATATTTGACATCGACGCCAATCTGAGACTCATCGCTTGCCTCAACCGCTGATTCATTGAGGAAGAGAAGAGACTCCCACTCCCAAGTCTGATCGTTGCCTATGTCGATTCTGGGCCGATCAGGATAGCCTTCTTCATATTCCAGAAGCATAGAATCAACGGTCGGAGTGTGGCTTGGGTCACTGGTTGACATCGTCACGGCATAGCGAACTTTTGAACCTGCTTCGTCGGCGGTGAAACTTACTTCTTGACCGTTGGTTGCCGGCAGCCAAGTGGTGCCGTTGTCGTTTGACACTTGAATTTGGAGCGAAGTGCCTGCTGGTTCAGTCGATGTCCATTGCGGACGAACTTTTCCGACCTTCGTACCGGCCGTGAATGGGTCAGAAGTCCACGAACCACTCGCGAGGTAGGACGTTGCCATTTCAACATCAACCCACCAAGATACTGCGGTGGAGCCAATCAGTTGTGCCTTCCAAACGAGTTCAGTGCCTGGATAGGCAAAGTGGATTGTTTCATTTGAAGTCACTGACTCCCAGTGAGTCCCATTGTCAGCAGAGATCCAGTAATCGACGCGATCGCCAGTTGATGCTGCAGACCAGTACGTCTGCATATTCGCAGCCACAATGTCCTCGCCAGAAGTTGTCACTGGGCCATACCAAGTGGTCGTACCTGGTGCAGGCGTGGTTTTGTATTGCCAACCTGTCCCATATTCTCGGTAGTAAAGTGTGGATGATGACCAGGTCGAATAGCCGCAATCGACGGTGACAAATCGGTTGCCATCAAATTGGAGGCCATAGCCAAGGGCGGAGAGAAGGCGAGTGCCCAACTGTGGAACCAGTGAGGAGGAGGAACCAGAGATTGCCCATGCCTCAAGTTGGTCTTTGTCTTGGCTCGTACTTCCTTTTTGGCATCGCATGAAAAAGGTCGTTGAATTCACTTCCAATCCGCGAACTTGTTGCCCAGTCTTACCACATTCAAATGATGTGCCAGATGAAGATGAATAGGAGTACATGTTGGTACCGCGTTGATATTGGCCATCACCTG
>DUIP01000020.1 GCA_013330285.1 Candidatus Poseidoniaceae archaeon | reverse complement strand
GGGGTCAGCATCGCCAGCATCGTACGCTCCAGCGCTGAGTTGATGCAATTGCGAGCCCCACTTTGGACGAAAATCATCGTTGGCAGGGTCCACAAGCATCTCATGAACGGCCACCTGACGAATTGAACTCACGTTATTGACAACCACCGGCATGTACTCCTGCGTCGTGTTGCCGAGTCCCAATTGTGATTTGTGATTTCGTCCCCAGCAGGTCAAATCGCCGTTGTCCAAAACGGCGCAAGCGTGCCGATAATTCAGGCTGATGGACGCTGCTGTTCGGCCGTTTCCAAAGTTAGCGTACTGGGTTGCTGTTGAGGCGACACGCGACGTGTAAGAGGTGGTGCTGTTTCCAAACAAGCCCCATGCATCTTCTCCCCAACAGACCATGCTTCCGTTGACCAAATGAGCACAACCCACGTCTTGACCGAGCTCAACGGTGTGAGCGACCATGTCCAGGCCGATCACGTACTTCCACGATGTTTCCCGTGCTGACTGGGCTCCCTGACCAAGTTGATGTTCGGCATTTCGCCCCGCACATACAATGGAGCCATTGTCCAGGGCCATGCACATGAAATCCTTTGAAACGCTCATGGAAGCCACCGTTCTTCCGGTTGGAAGCGTGAGTGAAATCGGTGAGGTCTGCGAGGTGGTGTTGCCAAGCCCAAATTGACCCTCGGCGTTTTCTCCCCAGCATGCTGCCGAGCCGTTGTTCAATTGTGCACAAAACTCATTTCGCCCCGCATGAAGACTGATTGGGTTGCTCGAACCGCTGAACGTGACAGCGTGTGGTGTAAGCACGTCGTTGCTGGACGAATTTCCGAGGCCAAGTTGGCCGACATTGTTCTTGCCCCAACATTTCACGCTGTGGTCGCTGAGAAGAGCGCATGTCGCTGCGTTCCCAACGGCCACACTGATGGTGGTGAGGCCCGAACCCACGTTGACCGTGGTCGGTTCCCAAACGCCGCTTGTTGAGGTGTTTCCAAGGCCAAGTTGCCCGTCACCGTTGGCGCCCCAACACACCAAATCACCGTTGTCGAGTACAGCGCATGAATGGGAATTGGGCGCCCATCCTTCGGCCCCCGAATCATCGATGCCCAACGAAGTGATGGTACGGCCAGAGCCGAGGTCTACGTGTTGAGGTACATCTTCTCGGCCGCTGGTATAGCCCAGACCAAGTTGCCCGTGGTCGTTTCTTCCCCAGCAGTAGAGTGAACCGTTGTCGTAAATGGCGCATGAGATTTGATTTCGGGCCTCAAACATGCCATCATAGCCTTGTAGATACCCATTCCAATTGCTCCAATGAGTCCCATTGGGCAGTGGATTGGCAAAGACATCATCCGAGCGATGATCAGCCATGGTATCGACAGCGTTGCGGTGGAAGGTCGAATTTTTGTTGTTGATGT
The DNA here is from genome assembly GCA_013330285.1 of Candidatus Poseidoniaceae archaeon. GTDB lineage: Archaea > Thermoplasmatota > Poseidoniia > Poseidoniales > Poseidoniaceae > MGIIa-L1 > MGIIa-L1 sp8160u. Next base: position 5,379 of record DUIP01000020.1, on the reverse strand, counting down.
CTCCATCGGTGAGGGCGATGATATCGTTCTTATCATTGGTAGAATTGAACACCGTATTGTTGTGGATGTCGTGATAGTCGCCCTTGACCATCAAACCACCTGCTGCATTCCAAATCACGTTGTGGTGCATGGTGCCGTTTTGCCCCGTACCCACTTGGCCAATCGGAGCATCGAATCGAATGCCATACTTGATGATGTCATGAATCCAGTTGTAAGCCACTTCAGCGTCTGGGGCTTCGCCTTGCATGATCTGAACCACAGCGCCATCGGTTTGCAGATGGCCGACGTCCCACACTTCGTTGTAGAAGACCTTGGGCGCATCACCAATGGAGAGCACCGATGAGGCGCCGGTTAGATGAACGGTGTTGTTGGTGAAGTACATGTCGCGGCCACCTTCGTAAATCGTGGTCATCAGACCCTTCTGGTCGGCGGCCGACCAGTCGATGGCATGGAAGTAGGAATTGTTCACCGTGTTGTTGTGCGATTGACCTGCTGAGCCTTGGAATTCAATGGCGCCACCGTCGGTGTTGGTGATAGAGATGTTGTCGACGAAGCTGTTGGTGCACCGGTAGAAGCGGGTCATCCATCGGTCGTCTTCGGATTCCCCGGCAATGCCTAATCCACGCTTGGAGGTGCTTGGGTATTCGAGGGTCGAATTGGTGAAACTGCATCCATCGCACTCATTGAAGTTCACGGTTGTTCCGAAGAAATCGATGCCTTGAATGGTCACGCCGTCTGAATTTTCGACGCTCATCGCGAACGGTTGGACCTTGACTCGAAGATCCAAATTGTTCGCATCCTGTCCGCTTGGCGTTTTGTAATGGAGGCGATTGTTCGCATTGTTGAACCACCATTCGCCATCGGCATCGATGAGTTCGCGCTTTCCTTCAAGGAAGTAAGCGTGGTGCTTGGTTTTCCAACCTACGCCGTTTCCGTCGTAGGCAAACGTTCCGTTGGCTGAATTCCAGTCAGTGATGACACGGCTATTGGAGCGGAACGAGCCGAGGTTCATGACCGCAATGGCCCCTACGGGATTGAGACCTGTGGCGTTGATTGTTTCATTGAGGCCTGTGTGAACCCCTGTTTCAGGACCGGCGTCGGTAAGCCAGCCAATCGTGTATGCGTTGTTTGAACCGGTAAGGGTCCCTTCAGCCCAATAGGAACGATTGAAGACACTCTCGTCTGAAAATTGAGCGTTTGGCCAACGGGCAGGGACTTGTTCGTCATAGGCCAAGAACAACTGCCAGCCGTCAACCGGCAAGGTCACTTCTTGGATGCCATCGCTGTCGGCAGTGGTCCATGTAGCGTCCATGTCATCAGCGATGCTTTGCGTTCCGTCAAACACGACACGAGCACCACTTGCCGCCCGAATCAACAGGTTATCTTTGCCATCGACAGTGACGTTTTCGTGATACCGCCCGCTGTACAGAACGATTTCATCGTTTGAAGAAGATTCGTTGAGTGCGTCAGAAAGTGTTGCTTTTGGACACGACCAGGTGCCGTCCCAAGCATCCGAACCGTTGACCGGATCGACATAGATTGCCTCGCCGCTGGATCGGGTGATGAACGCACAACCTGCTCCGACTGCCGCCACATCATTGGCATCTGCCAATGGTGAACGGTGCAGTTCGACGATGCCAGCAGACAGTGACATGGTGACCATCAAAACAGCCAAGAATATTGATTTGAACGATTTGGAGGTGAAGATGCTCATAATGACTCCGCCTCCCCTTTAGGGGAGGCACCCCTCCAAATCTAAGAGTGGAGCCTATTATGATAGGGTCGCCGTTCAAATTACGATTGTGGCCAACTCAAATCAGGTTCATTCGGCCAAGCCTTTTTCTTGACATCAAAGCCGAGATCTCGAAATTTCTTCCTTGCTTTACGCCAAACTGGGAGCATGTAGCCGACCTTGGAACGTTCAGAAAAAGTCCAATGCCATGGGCATCTTGGCACCCTGGCAACCCAGTGTTGGAGGAGCGTTCGATTCAGCTCATGTTCCATGCCCCCCGGCATGACCCAAGAGGTGATGTTGAGCGCCCCCGCTGAACCGCGAGTTTCCGACCATGCCGTCATCTCAAGGCCTCGCAACGGACCGTCGAGAAGACGAATCCCAAGGGTTCGAGTGGATTGTGCCATCGGCATGATAATGGCAAAACGATCGACGAGTCGAGAACCTTCGTGCCGTTCCATCGACCAACCTGCTTCTTCTGCAAGAAGACGCAAGGTCTTGATGGCATGGACCGGGGAGACGCTGACCTCCAAATCGGTGGTAGCTCGTCGGACCATGGCTCGTCCAGACGACAACTTGACATCAACACTTTGATGCAAAATTCGTCAGGCAGCCTATCGGCTGTGTGGAGTTGTTTCGATCAAACGTTTCCGTTTGGTGATGCGTGTGCACGGCTAGCCCACAGTCCCGCCCCAAAGGGCGAGGTGTTCCGCGGGAGGGACCGAATCGGACAACCGTGCATCACGAGGCTACGCGTGCATGACGCGCGTCCTTGTGCGCTCGGCGGCGCTCGATACCTGTTTCAACCGAAAAGGGATCCAAGACCGTCGAAACCGCCAGCTTCTTCTTCTTCCTCTTCCTCTTCTTCAGGGGCAGCGGCTTCCGAAGCACCGCCAGCTGCAGGAGCAGCGGCAGCAGCAGCAGGGGCAGCAACAGCTTGGGTCATTGCATCAGCGATGTCGACACCAGCAAGCGATGCAACGAGTGCCTTCACTCGAGCGTCGTCAGCGGTCACACCAGCAGCCTTCAAAATGGCGCTGATTGTCTTTTCGTCAATGTCTTTTTCAGCAGCGTGCAGTAGCATTGCAGCGTATACGTATTCCATATTTTTTCACCTCATTTGTGGTTCAACCGAATAGATCTCCGAGTCCGCCGAAGCTTTCCTCTTCTTCCTCTTCTTCCTCTTCTTCGGCTTCGGTTGGTGCCTCAGAAGTGCTTTCAGAAGCACTTGCAGCGGTTGCGGCAGCGGATGCTGCTGCGCCCAGCATGGTTGCAAGTTCTTCATCGAGTGCGTCGCTGTCAAGTTGTCCAGCAACAGCCATAGCGCTGTTGTGGGCTCGTCCAACGAGATGTGGCATGGTGTCTGCAGTTGCGATTGCAGCTTCCAATGCAACGGCCATTGCCTCTCGGCTGGCCTTTGCAAGAATTGTTGGCATGGTTTGGCTGGTGAACCATGTAATGTTGCAAGCGAGGTTGAATGCGCCAGCAGCATAGCTGACCAAGTCTGTCTCGAATTGCTCGTAATCGATATCGAGGGTGCTTGGCTTGAACAACGTTCCATCTTCAAGAGTACCGCAAAGTCGCAGACCCGTGACGATAGGGTTGATTCCAATCTTTGAGAGCATCATACCCATCTCGCCTTCGAACACATCGCCTTCTTCGAGGACAACAGTTCGCTTTTGGATTTGGACAGAACCACCCATGATCTTAGCAGGGATTCCGACCGAGTTGAGGTCACCAACTATTGGACCTGGTGGCATACCGGTGTCCATCTTCTCAACAACAATTTGGTGAGGAGCGATGTCGCCTTCTTTAGCGGCACGGCCAGCTTCAGTCTTCTTGAGTTCAGTGAAGAGTTCGAACGAGTTCAAACTCGAGGAGGACACGAGTGCTGGTTGCACGGCACCTTCGAACAAGGATTCGATGTTCTCTGCATCATAGCCAACTTGCTCCCAAGCAAGGCGCATCAAACGCTTCTTTGCGACTTGAATGCTCATGTCGGTTCGAAGTTGGGCACGCATTCCAAGCATTGCACCAGCAGGGACGCCGTGAATGTCGATGACTGCGATGGTATCGCCGCTGTTGAGCAACGAGACAAGATCCTTGACGGTATCTTTCTTCCAGGAGACGACCTTAGGAATCAATTGATCACCTCGACCATTTGTGATGGACCCATCGTTGTCTTGATGTAAAGAGAACGAATGTTGCCAACACCACGCTCAAGCTTAGAAATCACACGGTTGTAGACTTCCATAGCGTTGGCGTTGAGTTCTTCTTGGGACTGCGCTGCAGTTCCAAAGGAGATTTGGAAGGTCATCTTGTCACCAGACTTGACAACGACCGTGGATTGCAATCCAGCAGCGATCACTGCAGGGTCGAGGGTTGGGGGTACTGGACGAGGCATCTTGCCTCGTGGACCGAGGACCACACCGAGGTATCGTCCGATGAGACCCATGTGGGGAACTTCAGAAAGGAAGAAATCGTATGCATTTGCGATCTTCTTTGCTCTCCCTTTGTTGCCACCGAGGTCTTCGATCTCTTGAGGTGTGATGACATGAATGCCAGCAGCCTTTGCTTTGGTCGCCGCTTCACCAGCTGCGAACATTGCGATTTTGAGTTCACGACCGCGTCCAGAAGGAAGACGGATTTCTTCCTTGATACGGTTGTTTGGGTTCTTCAAGTCGACGTCTTTGATCGTGAATGCGATATCCACTGACTCGACAAACTTACGCTTGGGTGCATGTTCAAGTGCATCCGATATTGCTTGTGTTATTTTTTCTTCCATTTTCGTTCACCCCTGTGGTCAACGAAGCGCTCTACGACGCCTCTACCACGGTCCGTGAGTCTCAATTAAACCGCTCGTCCCATTCTCCTTTGTTAATGATGGCGAGGGCGTCGTTTGCCCAGTGACCGTCGATTTTGACTCGCATTGAAACACAGGTTCCAATGATTTCTTTTGTTTGTGCTTTCAAATCAGCACCAGTAAGGTGACCTTGCCCGTTCTTATCACGAGCAACGTCCATTGCCTTCTCGAGCGAAAGATCCTCAACCGCAGCTTCGATGCTACCGTTGCACTTCTTAACGCCTAGAGCCTTCTTGATGAGTTCAGATGTCCATGGTTTTGGCATACTCTTCATCTCCATTACTCACTGAGTGGGCATTCAGCCGACAAAACACCCCTATATAATCGCGCTGTGCGATGGGTGCTGGCCGTCTGGCCCGGTGAAAATCACTCCACACGCTCCACGACACGAACGTGGTCGCCACGCATGTTCAAGGTCATTGGAATGGGTTGTTCGTACAACTCCATGCTGACCTCTTCCTTTGATTCTGCAACGCTCAAGACACGAGCCTTCTCGCCCTTGAACGCCCCTGTGACGATTTCGACGATGCATCCAACTTCGATTCCAGAGGTCACTGCCTTTGGTTCGAGGTAGGGGAGAATGTCACCAAGAGGTGCGGCGCCTGGCAGCACGGTCTTGGCGTTCTTGAGCGGGGTTTGATTGAGGCCGCGGCGAGCAGCTGGATCTCGTCCACCAGAGCGACCAATCAACTTCTCCACGTGGTGGAGGGCGCTGGATTCAACAAAGAGGTAGCCACGCATTCCAGTGGGGTGGAGGATCGACATGATGTCGCCTTGAAGCGCT
>DUIP01000209.1:6406-6578 GCA_013330285.1 Candidatus Poseidoniaceae archaeon | reverse complement strand
TCAACGTCGTAACTGCTGCTGCTGCTGCACAGGCAGCTTGGAACGGGTGCCTCAAGAACGTCAACCGTTCATCTTCACGCTCCTGCAACCAATGCCATAACGACCCAATCGCACCAAGAACGAGGCCATAGAGGAGTACAGATGTAGCCTCAGTCATCCCTTTTGTGAAGGG
>DUIP01000209.1:0-6039 GCA_013330285.1 Candidatus Poseidoniaceae archaeon | reverse complement strand
CCAAGTAGGTTCTGAAGCAAACGCCTATGCGTGGACCAAAGACCCGTGAACAGAGCGAAAGCAAGGGCGAACATCAGGGCGAAATAGACTTCTTCATAGCCGCGGCCAACCGAGAAAATCAACGCTGGAGAGATGGAAAGGATGGCTGCCGTACGTTCACCAACCGCGCAATAGACATAACCAATCAGAAGGATAAACGAAAGCAATGCAAAGGCCTTGATGCTCGCTTCAGAGCCCGCATAGATTGGGAGAACTGTGCGCTCCCCTATGTCCGTTGGGTCGCTTTGTCCTGCAACATCAGGACGAAGATCGCCCCATGCAAGGCCGCCCTCGGCGTCAACAGCCATTTTGACATGAGTATCGAGGCCCAAATCGCTGGTAAAGCAAACAATGAGGTTCAGAAGAAGACCAAGAGCAAGTAATCCCTTCCACGTGCGTTCATCATCGAGATTGAACTGCACCATGAGGGGTGGTTCGGGGGGTGAGGTTCAACCCTTTCGGACACTTCGCACCTGCATGGGCGGAATTCTTGAGGGGATCAAAGTCGTCGATGTTTCACGAATTCTTGCTGGTCCGTATGCCACACAAATGCTGGCAGACTTGGGTGCTGATGTGACCAAAATCGAGGCGCCGTGGGGCGATGACACTCGAGGATGGGGCCCGCCCTTTACCAGGGGTTTCGATGGCAAAGATGTGGCTGCTTACTTCCTTTCGTGCAACAGAGATAAGACCATCATGACGTTTGATCTCAAGCGGGATGCTGAAACCGTCAAATCGATGATTCGAGAAGCCGATGTCGTGGTTGAGAACTTCAAACCCGGGACCCTTGAACGGCTTCTTGGTCCGATGCCATCGAATGTTATCGTGTGTTCCATCTCAGCTTACGGTGCAACAGGACCTCGAAGAGACGAGCCTGGATATGATGTGGCGTTGCAAGCGCGTTCAGGCATCATGAGCATCACTGGAGAGCCAAATGCTGCTCCGGTCAAGGTCGGTGTCGCATGGATTGATGTCATCACTGGGCTGAACGCTGCAAATGCGATTCTTGCAGCCTTATTCAAAAAAGAGCGTACTGGGGAGGCAACGCACATTGACATCTCCCTGTGGGATTGTGCAATCGCTGCGTTGGTCAACCAGGCGCACAACGCAATGGCGAGTGGCGAAAATCCAGTGGCGATGGGGTCGGCCCACCCCAACCTCGTGCCCTATCGGGCTTTTGAGGCAAAAGACGGGTGGTTTGTACTTGGCGTTGGCTCGGATGCTCAATGGGCTACAGTCGTTGAGCGACTTCATCTGGAACACCCGGAGGTTGCCGGGGCATGGTCGACGAATCAGGGCCGTGTCTTGGGCCGCGATGCTGTTGAAAACTGCGTTGCTTCCGCTCTTGCCCTCCACAACCGATCTGACTTGGAATCAATGCTCGAAGGTGTGCCTTGTGCCCCCGTCAACACCGTTCTCGAAGCGCTTGCAGACCCTCAAAGCGTAGCACGCCAAGCCATTACTCAACACAAAGGAGTGGATGTGTTAGCGAGCCCGTTGCGGTTCATGACCCCTCAGAACGAGAAGAGTGATGTTTGACCGCCTTCGCGAATCAACCCTACTTCACGGAGTTTGTCAAAGGCATTGTCCATACGGCGCTGACTGAATTGACGTTCAACCTGTAAGAATTGAATCAGGCCTTTCGTATCCACTTGGCCGGGCTCCAAGTCTGAGTCCGCAACTTCGTTTGCAGGGTGATCATGGAAGATGGCTCGGATTTCATCAAGCCGCTCTGGGACCTCTTTCTCTTTGGCTTCGCAGATGGCCTCAATCGTTCCATGTGTTTTGATCAATTTCATCCCAGTCTTCGGACCAATGCCACGAATACCTGGGTGGAAATCTGTTCCAATCATGATGGCCAGATCAATGAGTTGAGTGCGCGTGAGTTCATTTTCTGAAAGCACCTCGTCAAGCACGATTTTCTGCGCTTGAACCACTCGGCCATGTTGCTTCGAGCCGTGGCTCATCAGGTTGCGAACAAGTAACGGCGTACCATAGAGCAGGGCATCCCAATCCTGAGTTGCCACGACATCCAACTGCCCCTTTGCAGCCATAACTGCCGCTTGACCTTCGCCTTCTGCTTTTGCGTCAACCCATGGAACGCCAAGCAAATCGAGCAATTGCTTGGTTTCTGCAACCATTTCAGGTGAATAATGCATAATTCGTTGAGCCATTTTTTGTGCCAGTGGGAAATCTCCCGCAGCAAGTGCCTCCTTGTGGATTCGCTCTGCTTCCACCCTACGCGCTCTGCGTTGTGCTATTTCCTCGGCTTTGAGTTCTGGAGGCGTGCCGTCAAACACGAACACTGGTTTGATGCCTGCTGCAAGCAAGGTTGTGGTTCGGTTGAGAAAGCCCATGAGGTGGGAAACGACCTTTCCATTCTCGGCACGCAGTGGGCCGCCGTCTCCTTGAGGGGAACGATCGCGCATGGTGGTCAAAAATTGGAAGGCGGTGAGGAATGCATCAACGCCGACCCTCTTGCCAGACAGGCTGTTCAAATCGATGGTTTCTGGGGATGTCAAGTCTCGAAGGTTGCAGCCCATGATTTTCACAACAGGCGAGAGTATGTGGTTGTTCGCATCCGAACCCGTCAAGAAGTTGGGCCACAAGCGCTGGTCATGGCGAGGCACATAGCATGCTTGCGTGGGTGGCATCCTGCGCTTGCGCGTGCCGAAATATCCGCCCTCCTCCCACAGATGTCTGTCACTCGACTTGAAGGGCGAAGATTGGTTGCACTCTCTGGTGATGGCGAGGAGGATGTACTCGTTCAAGCTGTGAACGTCTCAAGTGGTTGTCAAGCCATTCTCTGTGACGCAGTCCTTTGGCCCTGTAAGGGTGAATCTGACATTGAAGGGTTGATTGTGGATGTGCTCGGGCACCTCAAGCAACATCCCCGAGAAGGCAGCGTTGCGGTCCGTGCATGGCGCCATGAAGGACGAATCGAAGGTGTCGGGCCAAGCCAATTAGCACAACGGATTGGCGGTCGGCTTCATGACCTCGGCTATTCTATTGATCTCGATGAACCGGTGCATGAGTTTGGTGTTGTCATCGATGCAAGTTCGAACACCATCGCTTGTGGATGGATGCTTGGTTTCGGTGATGAATCCGATGGTGTGTCTTCTCGTAAGGCTGCAGAACGACCATTTTTCAAACCGGTAAGTCTTGACCCACGGCTTGCTCGCTTAGCGGTCAATCTTGCTTCTGGCCCTATTGACAACGGGGCAACGGTCGACCTCATGACAGGAACTGGAGGCTTTCTCATCGAAGCAGCGCTTTCTGGAAGGGTTGCGGTGGGCTTTGATTTAGATCCTGTGATGGTCGATGGAGCCAATCAAAACCTGACGTGGGCATTGGAAGCTGAGGACATGACCGATCATCGCGGTCAAGTCATGCAAGGCGATGCAACCCAGTTGGAAACCTGTATGCCTCAGCTTGAGGTCCCACTGACTGGCTTTGTTCTCGACCCTCCTTATGGTCGGAATTCACAGGGGTCACTCGCACCGATGGAACTTCTCGAAGGCGTACTCAATAGCGCCCGTAGCGTGGCTGAAAGAAACGCTAGTTTGGTCTTGATCCTCCCGATTCACCCCATGGGGGAGCACCCCGATGAATCGATCGCAAGCACTCATGAAATCAGTTTACTTCATGGGCAATGGAGCGATGTCGAACTGTCCCTTCGCCATTCTGGTTGGGATGTGAAAGCACTCTGGGTTGAACATGTGCATGCAAGTCTGAGCAGGCTCATACTTCACGCAACAGTTGCTCCTCAAGATTGAGCAGTGTAATCGCATCTTCATCGGTTGGCTCTGGAAATTGCGAGCGATGAGGGCATCCTTCATCGAGGATGGCTTGATCTTGGTCATTGAGGACATTTGGATAGGTGCGGCAACCACGTGGTCGTACTTCATACACCGAACACATACCCTCTGCATTGACATCAGCAGAAGAGGTGAGAAGGAAAACACAAGCACGAGTTTTCTCATCGTTGAGAAGCGTCAACACCCCGTTATTCTTCCAGGTGAACGCCTCAGCATCCATCCCAGTTCTTCGCGAAAGGAGGGACGCCTCGGCCTTTGTCAAAGGCATCGTCGTCTCACGGCAACACGCTGAACACCCCGTAGGGATGCAAGGAAGGGAGCGGGCCATGTTCGTTGGAAAGCACCCGCCTTATTCAAGAAGGGTGGCCATCTCGGGTGAAATACGGGCGATTAGGGTAGCCTGGATATCCTGTCGGGCTTCGAACCCGACGACGCGGGTTCGAATCCTGCATCGCCCACCAGCACCCTGTGTCATGTGCGTAGCATGATGGAAGTCAACGGGTCCAGTACTCAACCGTTTCATCGCCCCATTGCTCATCAGAAGCATGGCTTAAGCCGGCCTTTTCGAGCGTCGATGAATCGAGGTTCGATGGCACTGGATGTGCGTGTGTGACGGTACTTTTTACCAGATAGAACTCATCAACAAGGCCCGCATCTAGGAAAGCATGGACGGTTGTAGGGCCGCCTTCGACGAGGAGGCGGTGAATATCGCGATCACCCAACTGGTTGAGAAGAGCCTCGAGGCTGCGAAAAGTTGTGGTCATGTGCAGCGTTTCATGTGCATCGTTCAACACCGTCGATGAGGACGGAATACGTGCGTGGGGGTCGATAACGATGCGAAGTGGTTGGCGATCTGTTTCGATTCTTCGAATCGTTAGTGAAGGGTTATCTCGTACCACCGTTTCAGCGCCAACCAAGATGGCGTCGCACTCTTTGCGCAACTGATGAACACGGTCGAGGCACACATCCGAAGTGAAGCGTTGGGCTTGCTGTGAGCGATCATCGACCGACCCTTGGCAATCAATAGCCATCTTGACCGTGACCATTGGACGGCGATGCTCACACCAATGCATGAACGGGCGCATTTGTAGGCCAGCTTCGTTTTCAAGCAATCCATAACGGACCTTGATGCCAGCATCTTCCAGCACCTGAAAGCCAGAACCCCTCACGGTTGGATTAGGGTCGGGGTGGGCTACGATGACTTCCTTGATACCAGCCCACATCAACGCCTCCGTGCACGGTGGTGTTCGACCAAAGTGGTTACAGGGCTCAAGAGTGACGAAAGCGGTAGCGCCGTTAGGTGAAAATCCGTTGCTTTCCGCATCATGGATTGCCATTTGTTCTGCATGAAGGCCGCCAAGGTGATCGTGCCACCCCTCTGCAATAATTTGCCCTTCTTTGACGAGGACACAACCCACCAAAGGGTTAGGGCTGACACGTCCAGTACCTCGTTCAGCCACTTCGATGGCCCGTTGCATGAAGGCCACCTCATCTGCTGTCCATGGACTCGCCATGGTGACTCCACTTCGGTCGAGTTCAATACATCTTGCATTTTACCATATGTGGATTTATCACAAATGGGGTGCTGAAGGCCATGAAGTAGATTCTTCGATTCCTTGTCAATTGTTTTATGCATAATGAATGGATTCTCACCCGATGTGATTTATTTCATTCATGACCAATTTTAGAGAAGGTTTCAAACCAATAGGCGGCCTCTTCAACCTATGGCAACTGATGATGCGTCAATTGGCCCTGAGCCCCTCACCTTCGAAGCAGATCTTGAATCGAAGCAGAAAAAGGGCGCCCATAAACCAGTCTTCGCAGAAGTCTTTTCACAAAAATCAAAGAAAATGCGTGCAACAAAGCGAGTCCATCTTCTTGTCAACCCCTATGCGGGTAACAGAAGTGGCAGAAGCGTCGGAGAACAAGCAAAAGCCCTCCTTGAGAAGGAAGGGAAGGTGGTCGAAGTACACCATTCAGCGTATGAAGGTCATTTGATGAAAATTGCAGAGGAACTCGACACCAAAGCCAATGATCTCTTTGCTGTCGTGGGCGGAGATGGAAGTCTTTCGGAAGTGATCAACGGCAGAATGCGCGCTAATTCTGAAAAAAAGGAATTGTTTGCCCTCATCCCAGCTGGAACTGGGAACTCCTTGGCCAATGACCTCGGCATCTCATCAGT
>DUIP01000157.1 GCA_013330285.1 Candidatus Poseidoniaceae archaeon | reverse complement strand
GGTTCACACAACACATGACATCACTGATGATCATTTGGATGCGATCCGAAAGGGGGTGCGTATTGTTGTTGATGACGGCGAAGCAAGCGCAGCGTATTGGACAAAACCTGGAGAGGTTGAGCGAACAAGCAACCGCAGTGTTCATCTCACCATTGGTGAGGGTAAGAAAAGGCAAATCCGAAGGATGTTTGGTGCTTTGGACAACCCAGTCACCACCCTGCATCGCCATTCAACTGAATCGATGAATCTAGGAGACTACAATCTACAACCGGGTGAATTCATTGGTGTTTCACGACGACAGATCGTAGATTTAATCTTGAATCCAAGCATCTAATCCGAGCTCGTTTCTGAATTGGAACCAAGTCGCTTGAGGCCACGGAACAACAGGCGTGAGAACACCATGGACCCGAGTAAAAACAACACTGAAACCCATATTGGGGCTTCCGTTTCACTTGCAAGAAACCAGGTTACGACCAGGATGCCAGCACCGTAGAAGGCTCGGAAAATCGCAAACAACATGAACGAACGAAGAAGAGGATGCTGAAGCATACGCTGGACGAAACCAGAATCTGTCACGTCCTCTCCTGCCATGGTCGTTGGTGCTGGACAAGGTAGAAAATCATGACCTACAAGATTCCTGCTCACAAGGACCCACAACGGTCAAGTGCTGTCCTCAAAAGGGTCGGGCATGAGTCGAATTGAACTTTCCGTCGACTTCGCCAAATTGCATCCAGATGCTCGCCTGCCAACACAAGGCTCAGCAGATGCAGCTGGCTGGGACCTCTACGCACTGGAGGAAACAACCGTGGTAAGGCACAAAAGTTCGCTTATTCGCACTGGTCTTGCAACTGCGATCCCTTCAGGCTGGGAAGGCCAGATCCGCTGCCGTTCTTCGTTGGGCAAAAAAGGGATGATCATGCCCAATGGCTTAGGTACAATTGATTCTGATTACCGAGGTGAACTGATGGTCTTAGCGACTTGGATTGGTGAAGGTGATGCCTTTGTTGTCGCCAAGGGCGAACGGGTGGCACAACTTCTCTTTGCACCAGTGCCAAAGGTGACCATTGTTGAAACAACGGTGGAATCACTGGGCACCACAACAAGGGGTCAAGGCGGCTTTGGTTCAACGGGTCAGTTCTAATGAGATTGACAAGGCAATTCAACAGTGTAATATACGAGCCAAAGTAACAAACGACGAGGCGATGAGAATGGGGCTGGAATCTTCTGCAATTGCCACCGCAATACAAGCGGTGCGAGCCCTTGTTACTGTGTATGATGGGTATGAAAAAGGCCGGTTCATGAAATCTGATGAAGCCGTTCGTTCGGAGATTCAGCGACGATGTGAGATGCTCATTCGCCATGCCGAGAAACTCGAACAAGATGCACACCGACGCCAACATCGGAATTCCAGAATGGCCTGCGCTCAAGTGATTGAAACTCTTGAATCATTCAACCGTGAAGCACAATTTTCGACTTCTGCAAACCATATTTCGAAACACAAAGGAATTGGTAAGCTCAAATCGTCGTCTGTTCGAAAATTAGTCGACCACGACAGCAAGTCCTTGCAATCGCTGGTCGAGGCCACACGCAAAGCAAACGAGGTGGCAGAGGCATTATCCGACCTCCCTGAACAGGAGGGTTTGGCACTCATATCTCAATTTGAACAAAAGATCAACAGAGCAAGAAACCATTTCCTTGAACGAAACATGTTCATTGACGGACTCACAACGAGATGATACCATGAAATTTAGATGGCGAGAACACCCAACAGTCGTAGCGCAATACCTCCTTGACAGTAACATTCCTGAACAAGCAGAAGTCACCCTCAAACCAAATGAGATCTGCGTGGTTCTTGAAAATGGTAAGGTCGTAGGTTCTGTCTCCCAACAGCACATGGAAGTCAATCCTCAACTTGGTTTGTTCAGCAAATTCATTGGAAAGAAAAACCCAAATCGTGCCTTCATGTTCTGTTTTACTGGCCCACACCAAGCCATGGTCCAGGTTCGTGGACAATCAGACGCGGGAGAGGAAATCAACTGCCTTGTCACCCTCAAGGTCGAAATCACTCGTGAATCTGCACCTCGACTCGTCACGTTCCCGGCAAAAGGTACGCTTATGCTCACAGGTGGCCACATTGCAGAGACGATTCGTTCTGAGGTTCAAACCGCTGTCATGACCTTTGTCAAAGCAATGCCTGCGCCACAAATGAAGAGCGTAACAACCCATGAGGACTTGGTCTTCCATCTCAAATCCGCATTGAAGGGAACATTGGATGCGCATGGACTCCACTTCCGAGGAGCACACATCACTTGGAGTGCGACTGTTGCTGAGCAACAACTCCAACAACAGCAAGCCATGGATCGATTGAGATTGGAAAAGCAAAGCGTCTCAGAACGGCAAGAAATCGAAATGGAAGCCATGCTTGACTACGAACAAAAAAAGCATGAAATTCAGGCACGAATGGCTCTCGTCGGCATCAATGCAACTGAAAAAGCAAATCTTGAACTTGAACTTCAACGAATGCAAAATGATGCAACATTGTCCTTCGAGCAGTGGAAGAGTCAGAACCAAATTCGCTTGGCTGAATCACAAACTCAACGGGATGAACAGATCAAAGACGCCCAAACTGACCTTGAAGTCTCCAAACTTGAAGCAGAGCAACAACGCATCCGTCAAAACGTGGAACTTGAAGCCCACGACCACAAGACAAAGACGGCGATGGATATGTTTGAACAAGTTCAAGCTCGAAAGAAAGAGCGAATGCAACTTCAACGAGAACAAGAACAAGATCGTCTCGATCAACACAGCAAGGCATCGCAATCCACCATAGCAGTTCTTGAGAATATTGCAGCATCTTCAGACGACCCACAAGTTCAGATGGAGGCGTTGAGGCAACTTGCAGAAATACGCAAAGCTGACGTTCAAGGTCAAAAAGACGCCCACAAGGACGACTCGTGAAGGCGTCACTCAACATTTGAGAACGCATGGAAAGAATGAATCCATCAAAAGTTCATTGAGTCGAACCACTTGGCAAGAGCATGGTCCAACCGAGGTATGTCGAGGTTTCACACCTCGGGACCATTCCCTACCTCGAAGCGATGGAATTGATGAAAGCCTTGCAAAGCAAGCGAATCAACGATGAAATACCTGATACATTGCTCATTTTAGATCATCCTGAAATTGTTACTGTTGGTCCAAGAGCCCGAAACGATGGCATAGCTCCACCTGAGGGGTACGCATCCCAAGCCGTAGACCGTGGTGGTGGACTTACCTGGCATGGACCGGGGCAAATTGTAGCCTATCCCATCTTCAAGTGGGATTTCAACGATGAAAAATCGGTAGCCCTCGTCATCGAAAAAATCGAAGCATGGGTCATTCGTGCCTTAGAAAAGATTGGAATTCATGGAACCCGAGATCAACGAATGCAAGGCGTATGGGTCGATGGAAGGAAGATCTGTAGCATTGGACTTTCCTTTTTGAGATGGACATCGAGGCATGGCTTCACCGTGAACCTCAACACACCTGAAGGCCGAGTCGAAGGGATTGCCGGTTGTGGCCTTGAGCAAGCGACAACAACATCGCTTTCTGTCCTTGGCCATGACGTTTCGAATGATGCGATGGTTTCTTCACTCCTTACAACCATGGAAGATAGCCTTCAAAGAAGCCCTGTAGAACCCCATCTATAGAGAAATAATGCCTGCTCAAGTGGCTGGATTTAGAAACAAGTGCCTAAAAGGCAGAACCCTGACATCGGTGCATGGGCGAAATCGTCGTTGGCATTTCTGGCGCATCTGGTGCCATCTATGGAAAACGCCTCGTTGAGATCCTCACCTCCCGGGACATTCCTGTTCGCCTCGTGGTCACCAACGCAGGAGAAATCACACTCAAGCATGAATGCAATACAACAAAGGAAGCGCTGGCTGAAGCCACCGGTGCTCTGCTTGAAGACGATGGAAACATCGGTGCTAAATCGGCCTCTGGTTCTGCAAACATCGACGCAGTCGTCCTCTGTCCTTGCTCTGGAACAACCCTTGGCAAACTTGGTGCTGGCATTGGTGACAACCTCGTCACAAGGTCCGCCATCGT
>DUIP01000155.1 GCA_013330285.1 Candidatus Poseidoniaceae archaeon | reverse complement strand
GGGAGCAACCATGTCTTCTCGCTCCGCCAAATCAAGCTCAAGCACCCTTAGGCGCTGCTTGACAGAAACCATTTCTTCATTCCTTGCAGCAAGCTCTTGCCATGCGATCAAGACCTCTTCTACGAGTTGCTCAACAGGGTAGCCTTTGAGCATCCCTTCGAGCGCTGCTCGCTCGTCTCCAGATGCATCATCGAGCCGGCGAATGCCGCTTGTTCCTGTCGAGTCGATGGTCATACAGGAGTCTATCGACGCTCAACCACACTTGAACTTTCCCAGTCAAAACAGCACCACCACGGGTGGTTTTGTACCCTTTTGGATTAACGGGACTCAATTGATGGCCGTGTACATGTCGTCTGGCATTTCGCCAGCGAGTTGTAGGGCACCGTTTGCAACGGCGTTGATTGGGTCTTCGACACACCAAACGGTGACATCGCCAATGTCGGAAATTTCTTCAGTCATGCGTGCTGCAATTCCGTCGATCAATGAACCTCCACCGGAGAGGATGATGTTGTTTCGAAGCACAGGTTGGTACTCAGGGTCTGCGCCAGCAACAATTCGCTTGATTGCGTTGCCAATCTTTGGAATAATCATTTCACAAGCCTGGGAAACAAGGTCTCCAATGTCGACAACTTGCTTCTTTCCTTCAACAGAAAGTTCCACTGTTGCTTCACGGACTTCTCCACCAACATAGGACACTTCCTCCTTCCACTTTCGGACCATGTCCTTGGTGATTTGAGCGCCTGTGAATTTCTTCTGAATGAGGATCATCAATTCGTTGTCCAACCAGTCTCCAGCTTCTTGGATTGTGACCTGGTCTTCATCTGTCGGGAATGTGCCGTAAATTCGAGCGATGTCTGTGGTACCTGCACCGATATCGACAACGATGGAACTTGCAATTTCACCAATTCCGTATGCAGTAGCAAATGGTTCTGTGACGACCATGATTGCGTTCACTTGGCCACGGAGGGTTGCAACAAGATTGCTCTTGTCGGTGAAGGAGACGTGACTTGGCGAGCAAATCACACCAAACACCTCATCGAATTCTTCCGGGTCTACGGTTTCAAGAAGGTGAGAAACAAACGCCTTGGCAGCAGCCAAGTTTGCTTCATCATCTTGAGCAACACCAGCAGCCATTGGGCGGTAAAGGTTGCATGCAAGTTTGTTCTTGAGTGCATCGTTTCCAAACAAGACATCTCTTCCAAGGAAGTTACGGGCTACAGGGTCCTTTGGGCGTCCCACAACGGTTTCGATCGTGTGGCTGATGCCAGCGCTCGAAGCAATAGTCGATTGGTAGGTGCCTAGGTCAATTCCAACATACAAGCGGTCACTCATTTTGTTCACCGTCCGCCTTGCGGACATGCCTCCGAGCATGCCACCACCCTTCAAGGTTCACCTTGTATAAGAACGACCAATTTTTCAAAAATACAAGTCACTGCACGCGATTCTTACTCGTTTTCACCGACTTGAACAGAATCACCGGTTTTTGCCTCGACAACAAACGGCGAATCAACTTTGGAGGGGGGAGATTGCCGCAAATTCTCCGAACCCATTCTGTAAGCGATGAGGCATGCGCCGATCACGCCCAAAAATCCCCAGAATAGAGCGCGCGACGCAGGCACAGAATCACGTTGCTGCTGAGGCTCCCCCTCGGCAACCCCGTCATCAAATCCACTGGAATATTCTGCACGGAAAAGCTGGTCGGTTTGGACCACAATCCGACTGGTGTCTGCTTCTGGAGAATTATTTGTACTTTGAACATGAAGATCCAAGCGAATCCAAGCACTTTCGATGTCCCATACTGGCAAATCCTGTTCTGCACTCCACCGACATTCAAAGGAGGCGGAAGCATTGGACGCAGCATCACATGAAGCGATGACATACCCTCCGCCTTGGGTACGATTGTCGAGGACAAAGACCTCGACACCCGTTCGATATGCATCACCATCAGCATCTGAAACAGACCACTCAACAGTCAAGTCCCCGGTCCATACAAAACCCTCATTCGGTACATCATCAATGACAACAACAGGCCTCGAATCTACCGGCCGACAACCAACATCATCCACTGGCCAAATCTCATTCAATACCAACGTCTGACATTCATCAATCGAATCAAGAACACCATCACCATCTGAATCGTCAATACATCCATCCGAGTTAAGGTCAAAGTTGAGGGCGCTTTCAGCCGGGCAAAGATCGAGATTGTCAGTGATGCCATCTCCATCACTCTCGTCCAAACAACCATCGAAATCAAGGTCCCAATCGGTTGCGTTTTGGTTAGGGCACAAGTCAGCAATGTTGACGATGCCATCCCCGTCCCCATCTTCCCAATCGGTAGAATCCCTTTCCACACCTTTGATGGCGAGCGCGAATCCGGAGTGTGTACCGTCGAGGCCAACGCCCCCGACAATATTTCCCGGGGCTACAAATCTTGCACGAACCTCCACTTCGACCCATTCGACTTGGTCCAAGGTTTCAGCGCTTAGACGCACCCCATGCGTTGTCTCATTCGATGGAGGAAACGAGGTTTCGTTGTCCAGATCTGCAGAAGCATAGTGTAACACAGATTCACCTTGACTGTCAACGATGCCACCAAGGGCAATTCGCCCATCAGAAAGCCGCACTACCAGTTGCATATCGTTGACTGCGGTTGGCTCGGGTGAGGCAAGATGGCCCATGCGTGCATTGAACTCTTGGTTTTCTGAGAGGGTAAATCGTTGCACCCATACGTCTCCAGTTTGGAGAAAAGGTCCCACCGCGCCGCTGCCATTCCATGGGTGGGCCATCAAATTCTCAAGCGCCTCAGCCCCACCTTGCCGTTGTTCAAGCCAGGTTTGAGGCGTCCCATTGGACAGCCGATACGCATCGTGAATCCACACATCATTTGCTGGTGAAGCCAACCCGGCGGCCAGCCCGCTATCGATCGCTTCAAAATCAATCAAAGCAGAGAGGTTGAGTTGGCCCCAACCGTCGTGCCGATTCACTAATTCAAACCCACCTTCGCCACCATTCCGCTCCTCATTTTGCAACGGAGTGGACGAAAGAGCCAGCAGCGAGCGGAGCATTGGACCCGAGGGCGTGAACCCTTCGGCAAGAAGAAGAGAAGCGTCTTCATTCCCTCCGCCTTCCCATGCCGGCGCAAGACTGGCAAACGAAACTTCAGTGCGCTCTTCGTTCCCAGAAATCCAACCATCTTCCACCATTTGCTGAAGGAGGGCCGCAAAGCCTGCAGCACCAGGAGTTGCCATGCTCGTTCCAGAAGATGTGCGGAG
>DUIP01000193.1:9700-13773 GCA_013330285.1 Candidatus Poseidoniaceae archaeon | reverse complement strand
GAATTTGCCGAGATCCTTTCACAACGAGGTGCATCAGATGCACCCGGGCTTCAGTTTGGAGAAGTACCTAAGACCTATTCAGACCGATTTGTCAACGCTCTTTCACCGCTTGGCGATTGCCCAGATATAACAGCCATCATTCACGGCCAGCGTGAGGTTAAATCAGCATGGGAACAAGAACAATTCAATTTGGCCGCTGATGTTCAACTTCGGATGTTTGAGGCGGTACAGGCCGTTGGCGGAGAAGGTGTTACGGAACTCGAATTGGTTGCTGCAGCAGAAGCCGTCAGTCGCTCAGAAGGTTTTGGAGGCCAAGTGCACATGCGTCGCTTCCCACTTTCGTGCGATCGTGGCGTCATTGTCGCTGGAAGGGCAGGAGGAATTCCTTCCTTCTTCGATTCCGCCGTTGGTGGAACAGGAGCCCA
Source organism: Candidatus Poseidoniaceae archaeon (assembly GCA_013330285.1). Taxonomy (GTDB): domain Archaea; phylum Thermoplasmatota; class Poseidoniia; order Poseidoniales; family Poseidoniaceae; genus MGIIa-L1; species MGIIa-L1 sp8160u. The sequence continues at coordinate 13,348 of DUIP01000193.1, read as the reverse complement.
TCCACTCAACGGGATGGGATCTGGTTTTACACGAATCAAAGCAAATGAGCCCGTCCTGGTTGACCTCGTTCACGCTCACCGAGGTTACATCGTGGACATGACGCGGATGTTTGTCGCAGGCCGTCTTGATGAATCCTGGACTTCACGTTTGGAAGATATGGTTGCCGTCAAGGATACGGTTGTCGATGTCCTTGATCGTGGAGGTTTGTGTAGCGAGGCATGGCATGAAGGGTTCGAATTGGCAAAGGAACTTGGCCACGCCTCTCATTTGATGGGCATGGCGCCGGACCAAAGCAGATTTCTTGGCCATTCTGTCGGTCTCCAACTCGACGAGTCTCCCGTGGTTGCAGCTGGATTTGAGCGACCCTTACCAATCGGAGCCACAATGGCCATCGAACCAAAGGTGGTTCATATCGAAGGCAGCATTGGCACAGAAGACACATGGATTCGAGATGAGGATGGTATGCAACCCCTCACAGCAGACGGCCTTTGGCCAGCCATCACGGAGTGGTGAACATGACAGAACAAGAACAGATTGACAGTGATATTTGCGAGAAACTCGAGGGATGGACGCATGAAGATGTGGGCAAGAGGATTCCAAAACGCAGCACACCAAACGGCACCTACTACAACGAACCTATCGTTGCTGTTTTCTGTCAGTTTTGCGGCTCTGAATTCGTTGGGCCAAGCCGTGAGGCGGGTGGATTCCTCGGTGGCCATGAATGCCTTCATGCCTGGGAAATCTCTCAAGCAATGAGCAGGGAAGATGGGCTTACCGAGTGAATGAGCCATCTCCAGCGACCATAGTGTTCAATATGCTTCTTCCCGAGTAGGGGTCATGGCCAAGCCCTATTCCTCCGGACACATCGGTGCGGTGGCATCAAATTACACGGAAATGCGTCTCGCAGGTGCTGTCAAGCAACGGCTTGTCGAACTCATGTGTGAAGAGATTGAACGCCTCGTCCCAGAGATGGAACAAGCAACACTGGCTCAAGACCCCGAACGCAAAACCCTCGATGATGCCCATCGAACTCGTTTGAATTACAACCGCACCCGTGAACTCATGATCGATCAGTTGGATGCTGTCGAGTCGGTCGGCTCAGCAGCGGTTCAAGCCGGAATTGAACATATTGAACGTCACCTTGCGGCTTTGATTAAACATGCAGAAGCAGCGGCGGAGAAGGACCGAGTGGCCACGATCAAACCACGTCACCTCGAGATTGCAATCCAAGGCATGGGGCTAGAAAACGAAGACGAGGACGGTGAGGCCATTGAATCGGTTCAAACCGAAGACTTCGTCGTCAGCCAAGGCGGCGGCGTACTCACAGAATCTACATTACTGGCTCTTGCGAAGACCCATGCCAAAATGCCCGTGACTCGTGATGCTGTCGAAGAACTACTGGAAACATATTACATGGTGATTGAGCAGCTTGAATCCGACATCCGTAAGCACGCACAACTCGGTGGAAATCCAGTACAGTTCATCGAATCCATCGGCCGAATGAAGACCCTGATGTCGCTTGGATGGATGCGAGCAATGCTCAGCAAGGCTGCAGAATCAGCAAGGGAAAGGGGTTACAAGAGAATCGATGTGGAGCAGATTGTTCACATCGATCCGTTTGAGTGAATCTGTGACCATCAAAGCGATGCAGCAAAAGCAACAACCGCATCGTAATCTGGCTCCACACCAGGGTTCTCTGCAACCCAGCGGTGTTGAACTGTACCCTCTTTGTCAATGATGATGATCACGCGGTTGGCGCTGACGTAGCCTTCAATACCGCCGAGTCCGACAAAAGTGGCATCGTAAGCATTCACAACTTTTCTGTCAACGTCCGAGAGCAGAGCGAACTCAAGATTGTATTTTTTGGCGAATTCTGCGTTTGCCCAAGGTGAGTCGACGCTGATGCCAAGCACGACAGCGTTTGCGTCGTTCAATGAACCAAGGTTGTCCTGGAAGGCACACATTTCCTTGTCACACACGCCAGTAAAAGCCCCTGGATAGAAGGCAAGGATCACGTTTTGACCGTGAAAGTCAGCCAAGCTAACGTCGCTCTTGTCGGTGGTTTTCAGGGTAAAGGCAGGGGCTGTGTCTCCAATATTGACCATGCTGAAGCCAACCACCGCCGGCGTTTATCTGTTTCGCCGAGCCAAACAGAGCCATCAAGCAACGTCGAATCGATCAGCGTTCATGACTTTGTTCCAAGCACTGATGAAATCATGGACGAACTTGTCCTTGTTGTCATCTTGAGCATAGACTTCTGCAATGGCTCGCAACTGAGAGTTGCTACCGAACACGAGATCGTAGCGGGTTGCTCGGCGAACAAGTTCTCCCGAAGAGCGGTCATGCGCTTCATATGAATTGCTACCAGTGGCCTTCCACTTGACGTTCATGTCAAGAAGGGTCGTGAAGAAATCAGAAGACAGCGTGTTGCCATCGCTGAAGATTCCTCGGTCATCAGAACTGACGCCCATTGAGCGTAGGCCGCCAACAAGGACGGTCATTTCAGGTGCAGTCAATCCAAGCAACTGTGCTTTGTCGAGCATCATTTCTTCAGGACTGACGCTGTAATTCTTGAGGAGGAAGTTTCTGAATCCATCAGAAACCGGTTCAAGAACTGCGAACGAGTCAACATCAGTGTGAGCATCGCTTGCATCACCACGGCCAGGTGTGAAGGCGACTTCAACACCGGATGCCATCTCGATTCCGGTGTTTCCGGCAAGCACGATTGTGTCTGCAATGCTTGCACCGTGAGCTTCAGCAAGTGGGGTAAGAGCAGCAAGCACTTTGGCAAGTTGCTCTGGCTTGTTTGCTGCCCAGTCTTTCTGAGGTGCGAGTCGGATTCGAGCACCGTTCGCTCCGCCGCGCATGTCTGAGCCACGGAATGTGGAGGCGCTGGCCCAAGCGGTTTCGACCATCTCGGCAATGGAAAGTCCAGAGCCCTTGATCGCTTCCTTCAACGATGCGACATCATAAGATGTGCTTCCTGCAGGAACCGGGTCTTGCCAAATGAGATCTTCATCAGGGACGTCAGGACCAAGGTAGCGTGCCTTTGGCCCCATGTCGCGGTGAAGCAGCTTGAACCATGCACGTGCGAAGGCATCGGCAAATTCGTCAGGGTTTTCATGGAATCGCTTCGAAATCTTACGGTATTCTGGGTCTCGAATCATAGCCATGTCTGCGGTGGTCATCATCGTTGGAACCTTGATCGATGCGTCTTCTGCATCGGGGGCAAGGTCCTCAGGATCAGGGTTTGCTGGCGTCCATTGATTGGCACCAGCAGGGCTCTTGACAAGTTTCCAAGAATCTTCATGCTTGAAAAGCAGGTCAAAGTAACCATTGTCCCATTGGGTCGGGTTGGCAGTCCATGCGCCTTCGATTCCACTGGTGATGGTGTCGCGACCTTTTCCAGAGCCGTGTGTGTTTGCCCATCCAAAGCCTTGTTCTTCGATTGACGAGCCTTCAGGTTCTGAACCAACTTGACCAGCGTCACCTGCTCCGTGTGCCTTTCCGAAGGTGTGGCCACCAGCCGTGAGGGCCACAGTTTCAGCGTCGTTCATTGCCATACGAGCAAAAGTCTCGCGGATGTCTTGAGCGCTGAGCAGTGGGTCAGGGTTTGCGTTTGGTCCTTCTGGATTGACGTAAATCAA
>DUIP01000193.1:5340-9304 GCA_013330285.1 Candidatus Poseidoniaceae archaeon | reverse complement strand
TCGCCGAGCCACTCGTCTTCAGCACCCCAGTAAATGTCTTCTTCTGGGTGCCAAATGTCAGGTCGGCCACCGCCGAAACCAAACACAGGTCCGCCCATGGATTCAATGGCGACAATACCTGTCAGAACCAAAAGATCGGCCCAACTGATTTTGTTTCCGTACTTCTGCTTGATTGGCCAAAGCAAACGTCGTGCTTTGTCGAGGTTTCCGTTGTCTGGCCAACTGTTCAAAGGAGCGAATCGCTGAGCACCAGTGCCAGCTCCACCGCGACCGTCGCCGATCCGATAGGTTCCAGCAGCGTGCCAGGTCATTCTGATGAAGAAGGGCCCATAGTGGCCGTAGTCTGCAGGCCACCAATCTTGGCTGTCGGTCATCAGTGCGTGAAGATCTTTCTTCATGGCAGCATAATCCATGCTGTTGAATGCGTCTTTGTAAACGAAGTTCTCACCCATAGGGTTTGACTTCGTATCATGTTGATGAAGAATGGCCAAGTTCAATTGATTTGGCCACCAATCATTATTCTTCATTCCAGTGCTTGGTGCGCTGATTGCCCCGTGCATGACTGGACATTTTGCATCTGCATTACTATCACCCATTTCTCGCATATTGCTGCCTCAATTGCCGGAGACTCTCATGACATATCAAGGTGTAGTTTCGCCCTTCTAAGAATTGAATTCGCAAACTTCAACGGTGGTAGAGTTGATGTGCCTACGCTCCTGCCTTGAAGCATGGGTCGACCCCCAGGCATAAGAGGCGGGCTTGTTGGTTAGGATCGAACAACTTGATTCTGGCACATGGGCCCCTTTCCTCGAGGCTCCAATCTCCTTGTTGGTGCTTGGAAAAACAGGGTGTGAGGCTTGTAAAATATGGGCAAAAACGCTCTCGAATCAAATGGATGAGATCGCCAGCGAGGTTCGAGTGGGCACGCTCCTCCTCGATGCACCCGGACTCGCTCATTTCAAAATCGCACACCCCTGGATTGCACTGGTGGATGTCCTGCCATTCAACGCCCTCTACATCAACGGTGAACGAGTTGCTGAATGGGCTGGTGGAAGCATTGAACGATTACAAAAGGAACTCAACGGACGTGCATGACCATGCTTGCATCCTCGGTTCTCCTTTCGGCTTTCTTTGCAGGCTTGGTAGCCACTGGCGTCACGCTTGCCATAGAGCGATGGGGTGGGCTTGTCGGTGGTGTGCTTGGCACGGTACCATCCACAATTGTCCCTGCTGCTGCGGGCATGCATCTTTCTGGCAGTCAAGATGAGTTGTTGCAAAGCATGGCCATCGTCCCGTTAGGGATGCTCCTCAACGCCTTATTTCTTGGCGTATGGGTGATGCTCCCGAACCATCTTTCGACCCGCCGGCCGTTGTTGGTGACAACGCTTGTTTCTCTGATTGTTTGGGCCTGTGCGGGAGTGGCACTGCTCGCCGTTATTGGCAAAGCCACAAGCCAAGGGGCCTCTCACTGGACGATTGGCTTCATCGGTTTATTTCTCCTCATTGCTTTGGCTGTGCGCTTTAATCTCCAAGCCCGACCAACCCCAAAGGGATCACGCCAAGTCCAATGGCCGGTTCTCGTTGGCAGAGGAGGGGCTGCAGCGTTTGCCATTGGTTGTGCTGTTTGGCTCTCCAGCCAAGGCCTTCCCTTGCTTGCAGGCTTAGCCGCTGTGTTCCCTGCAATTTTCTTGACAAGTATGGTTGCGCTGTGGCTTGCTCAGGGCGAGACCGTCCCCCAGGGCGCGGCAGGCCCTATGATGCTCGGTGGGGTAAGCGTAGCTGTGTACGCGCTGGTTGTGATGTGGTCAATACCAGCATTAGGTCCTGTTTCAGGCTCTGTCTTAGCATGGTTTGTCGCCGTTGGCGGCTGGTCATACCCAGTCTACCTCATTTTGCGAAGAAGGGACCTTAGCCATTCACTTCGCGAGTCCAGCGCTCTGCAGCCGGAACCCCTTCAATCGTGATTTCAACTCCTGTTACACCCTTCAGGCTTGACACCTTACGATATAACGCTCGAAGGTCCAACAGGCAGCAAGGGCAGTGGGGGCGGTGTGGCGTGATGCGCATTGCAATGATGCCAGTCTCTCCGATCTCAATGCTTCTCATGGCTTCGGTTTTGGTGTAAGGCAGATCAGAATGCGGGTCTTTCCAGCCATTCAACAAGCGAATCACCCGGAGGCTCAGAGCTTTGTGCTTTCGAGGCTTCATGCGTTCTGACTCCCGGCTTCACTCCGAGTCTGGGGTTTCCTGTGCTTGAACTTCGTGTTCGAGATCTTCCAACCGAAGTTCGTTCAAACGACCCTCAGCAGCGATGAGTTCTGCTTGACAAGTTTTCAGGAGTTCGGCTCCCTCCTCGTAGAGTTTGAGGGTTTCATCCAATCCCATGCCACCCCGTTCAAGTGCGGCCACTATGGCCTCCAGTCGTAGAGCAGCTTCGTTGTATGTAGGTTCTTTTTCAGTCATTGTTCATTCTTCCTTGATGTGAATTTCAGTCACCGCAGCCTCTGCGGTTCCATCGACAAAGTGCAGGTTAAACTGCTGGCCAACGGCAAGCATACCTGTATTGGTGATCACCGTTCCATCCTGTGTTTGGGTCATTGCATATCCTCGTTCGAGCACCCGCTGTGGGTGGATGGAATGGAGGGCTGCTTCCAACCCGCTTAATCGAGTGCGTTCTCGTGCGAAGATGCCTTCTGTAATCCGGTTTAGTTTCGCTTTATGAGCCATCAGCAATCGCTTTTCTGCATTGATGCCGGCAAGCGGGGCCACCTTGAGCCGTGCATGCAAACTGGTCAAACGCACCCTCGCATCACGAAATGTTCTACGCGTGGCATGGTCTAAGCGTTCGTCGAGATCATCCATCCACTGTTCCAATTCCGCACGGATTGGCACGCTTCGTTCAATCGCGTTTGAAGGCGTTGAAGCTCGGACATCGGCTACGAGATCGGAAACCAACAAATCAGACTCATGACCCACGGCAGAAACAACAGGCACAGGGCTAGCGAGTACGGCGCGAACAACAGGTTCCATGTTGAACGCCCAAAGGTCCTGAGGCGAACCTCCTCCTCGGCCAACAATGACCAAATCCACCGGAGGCTCACCCCGCTGTGTTGCGACTTCTGGTTGGCTTAATCGGCGGGTTAAGGCCAATGCACGGACAATTTCCTCAACAGCTCTGTCACCTTGAACGAGCACACCTATTACCGTCCGACGAAGCCCCGGCCAGCGGTTATCGATCAAGCGCTGCATATCAGCTAATGCGGCTGAACCAGCCCCAGTAACGATGGCAATATGCTTTGGAATGAAGGGCAGGGCCATTCGAGCCCTGTCCAATTCACCTTCTTGCCGAAGCCGTTGGATCAACATTCGTTTGGCTTCTTCCATCGCTCCAAGAGTATTGACGGGCTCAATTCGCTCGACGATCAGTTGGATGTTACCTCGTTTCACATAGACGTCTAAACTTGCCGTAACCACGACTTCAGTTCCTTCTTTTATCGAAGGATGAATGGCGCACCGTCCTTTCCAAATCACGGCACTGAGTTGACCATCATCGTCCCTTAGGGTGAAGTAGGTATGGCCCGAAGGATAGGGTTTCCATTGTGACACTTCACCTCGAATCGCCTGTCGTTGGAACATTGGTTCGTGCGCAAGTGTGCGCTTGACCATGGAGACGAATTGGCCGACGGCAAGCGGGCCTGTGGTGACCTCTGCTCGCTCCGTCATGCTTGGAAACAACCGCCTACGGTTCTTGAATCATATGCGTTCATTTCTCGGCAGGGTCGTTGCTCGCACCTTCACTCTCTGTTCTCTTCTGATGCAGATGGTGCTTTTGCCTCGCCTCGACTTCGTTGAGTTTCCGTTGAATCTTTCGTTGTAGAAACCTTACCACAATGTACACGGCAATGGTGTTGACCAACAGCAGAAGCCATTCAGTGCGCCCCCATTCTTCAAACAGAATTCTTCC
>DUIP01000193.1:4562-4931 GCA_013330285.1 Candidatus Poseidoniaceae archaeon | reverse complement strand
CCCTCCTCGACCAAAAAATCATCCAAACCTGGAGGCAGGGGGTCGGGCAGAGGCACCTCACCAAGCATCAATGTGACCATACAGGCGCCACACGTTCCAGACGTGCAATTCGTTGGAATGTCAACACCTGCTTCAATCGCGTGTTCGACGAGGGTTTTCCCCGCAACAAACGGCGTCTGGCCCAACAGGTGTGGGCCCTGCAAAAAGCGAACAACAGGCCGAGTTTGATCGTGACTTGGGTCGAAGTCTAGGGTTGCTGCAACCGCGTTTGCGGACATCACAAGCACCTCATCGCATGTCCTTGTGACGGGTCCAACGTCCAGTTTGCTTGTTGAAGAACAAACCAGCCTTCTTCATCCACTTGTTGAA
>DUIP01000193.1:0-4225 GCA_013330285.1 Candidatus Poseidoniaceae archaeon | reverse complement strand
CCACTTGTTGAACTTGGTAGCACCAGCTCCTGTTCGGAGAATGAAGTCTTCTCGATCTTCCTGCGCTTGGATGTACTCCTTGGCAGCAAGGGTTTGGTCGATCCAGTCGTTGATGTCCATGAGGCCACCAGTCAAACCACCTTCTTCGACGACCTTTGTCATTTCATCAGCGGTCGCACCAGTTTCTTCCAAGTCCTTTCGAATCAGTTCGTTGACACTGCTGAAGTCCATCGATGCAGGCTTCGGCGGCACAGGATGACGTGGGGGCTTGTCTTCATCGATGACAATTCGAGTCCCGTTGGCCATTCTGGTTTCCACAAGGTCAGCGAGCCCGGAGGTGAAACTTGTCTCACATTCCCAGCACATGAAGGCCCAATCATCGGGCCTGTCTTGATCTCGTGATTGGCGCGGGTCCATTTCATCGCCACAATGAGGGCAGGCATGGAAGATGAGCGCAGGAACGTGCTTGCGACGGAAATCCACGATGTCTTGAGGCGTTCCTTCCAATTCTAGCATTTCATGATCACGTGCGGCTTCGAGGCCACGGGTTTCCAATTGGTCGCGAATCTTGACCTTCTGGTCGTCCTTTCCTTCATCATGAAGGTTGTTTTCGAGTTTGACGATCAGTTCAACAGTTTTACCCAAGCGGTTCATGACCAGCTTTTGGGCTCGAAAAGCCTCGACCTTAGCGATTTTAAGCCGTTCTTTTTGCTCGGCCAGTTCGGTGAGAACGTCCTTTTGCTTGCGTTGAAATTTGATTTCCTCAATCTTTGATTCTTGCTTCTTTTCAGGTGCGAGAACCTTTGACAAATACCGCTCTTTTCCGTGACTTTGTGGGCCAGCAGCGATAATTGAGATGACACCGTCAGCAATGTCAGCTTTCAAGCCGTAATTTTCAATCAGCATGTCCTTGTCGATTTTCTTTAAATCGCCAATTTTCAGGCCAGAATCGGCCAACTGCTGGGCGGTGGTATCGTCAATTCCTCGACGTAGTAAAGCGAGATAGGTGTCTTTCTTAGCCATAGCATCCCCTCCGACAAGTCCATGCGAGGAGGCACCACTAAGAAAAGGCTCTCCCGCATCAGCGTCTTAAAAATACAGATTTCGACTGTATTTGAACTCAAGAATCGAGCGTCGAATCAACAAAAGAAACTGCCAGAGAAATCCAGTCGTCAAGCTCAAATTCCTCAGGGCGCGCTTCCATGCGCTCATCATCCGCATGAGCGGCATAGGCATCCTTCCAACGAGCATTGTGCCATGCAGCGACCCTGTTGATGCGTTTTGGGGCCCGTTTTAGCGTGGTCCGGAGTTTCTTTCGGCGCTCAGCAAAACACTGGTGAATCATTTGGCGGACAAGCCGAACATCACATGGCCACTGTTCGTGATGGGCATCCAGCGTGACATAGCGAGAGTTCACCTTAGGGTTTGGACTGAAATGATGCGGGCCAACTTTGTCCTCGATTTCGCAATCCCAATCGAGGGCGGCCGTCATGCCGAGTGACCCCACATCGCTCTCATATTCCATCACGAGTCGTTCGGCGAATTCTTCCTGAACGAGGAGAACGACATGATTCAATTCACTTGTTCTCGGGTTTCGCAGATAGCGAGTGAGATGTTCGATGAGGGGTGATGAGATCTGATAGGGGATATTGGCAACGACCTTGTCCACATCAGAAGGCCAAGTAACATTCAGCACATCCCCTTCGATCAACGTCAGTTGCCCCGTCTTGATTTCGGGGGCAAAAGCGCCTCGTAGATGCTCGGCTGCGCCGGGGTCAATTTCGATAGCTGTGACCCTGCACCCCACTTCAAGCAAGGCTTCAGTCAGCACGCCAGGGCCAGGGCCTACTTCGAGGACGTGATCTTCTTTTCCAACTTTACCAAGTTCCACAGCGCGTTGAATCAACTCATCATTGATGAGAAAGTGCTGGCCAAGAGATTTGTCAAAGGGCAATTTTGCTCTAAGGCTATCGACCAACCAACGGGCGCCCCTCATGCCTTCACCGGAAGGAGTAGGTCAATCAATCGTGGTTGGATATTTCGGTCTTCCAACTCCGTATGGAAGCGTTTTGCAAGGAGGTCTGCAGCATCGATGTTGCATGCTTCATTGAGCGCAGCCAGTGTTTCAAAGCCACTGGATCCTCGAGCATCAACCATCTGCAAGGCCTTTTTATTGCCAACACCAGGTAGCAGTTCGAACGAATGTTGTTTGAGCGACATGTTCCCTGCTCGATTGAAGAAGGTGTCAATGAAGTGCTTTTCATTCTCTTCAATGAAAATCTGTATGACGAGTGGTAGGTCTGCCTTGACGTGATTTGCAACACGTCCGAGGTTGGTCATGCCAAGCACACGTCCGATGTTGACTCGCTTGGATGCATCCGTGCCGATGTAGACGCGAGAGGTGGTCAACAAGGGGTCGACGCCAGGTTTTGGTTCGAGGCGGCAGAGCAGCATCTTTTCTTCACTGATCGCTACAATGACATTGTCGGTCACATCATGGTCAATGACACGTGCCCAGGTCTCTTCCATAAGCGGTGATTTTTGTTGGGGTCGGCTATTGCGTTGCCCACCTTGACGGTTGCCACCTTGGCGATTGTTTTGCCTGCGTTGTCCATCTTTGCGGTTGTTGTTTTGCCGAGGTTGAGGTGCAGCCTTCTTTGGTTGAGGCCTTGGTACGGTAGGCCGCCCTTCTGCGGGACGGGAGTAGCCATGGCCTCCACTGGTTGTACGATCGGTTTTGCTGCCGCGTGTTGGCACCTTGATGTTGCGGTCGCGACGAGATCCTGACATGTCGAGTCACCACTGAGGGGGGATTGTGTTCACTCGACGCCAACGTGCTGTCGAACGATATCAAGAATCTCATTTATTTCACTGTCTTCAATACCAAGACGGCGAGAGGCAAGGACTGCTTTCACGTCATCAGGATACATTGGCATCAACTCTGCAAGCTTTGCTGCAAGTTGTGGGTGCGGAGCGAGTTTTTCGGTTGCGGTCAATGCCTCACGAAGTGATTCGAAGACCTCAGGTATGGTTTTGTAGCCGTTGCGATGATCGCTGGCGGCCCATTCTGCGTGCTGGAGTGCGGCTTTTTGCTCATAGGTCAAGTTGTTGCGGCGCTCTTGAGCGTTCAACAGCATCTCTCGAACAGTAGCAAAGTCAACAAATCGCTCTTCATCAGTCATGTGAATTCCTCACTGGAGTGGTCGCAAATGCTCAGGTCGAGCAATCACAGTTTTTGGCATGTTTCCGTCCTTGACCGAAACAACCCACGCAACACCTTGGCGCTTCTGAATGAATCCAGTGCGGCCTTGGAATCGGCGGTGGGGCATACCCATCTGTTGTCCTCCATCGAGGACGATGGCGACGCGGTCGCCTTCTTGATATTCATGCATGACTCGGCTGATGTTCACTCGGCTGCGCTCGTTCTTGCGGCGTCGTAGAACGCTTCGTGTTCCGACTCGCAGGCCCTTGGATCGCTTCATGTTTTTCGCCTCCTATGCGCTCAGATTAGCAGATGTACATCTTCCAAGCAATTCGGCGACCTGCCTTCCCCATATAAGCACCGCGACGGATGCACGAGGGAAGTTACCCGTGAAAATCAGTGAAAAACCATCCATTCAGAGTGAGATTTCGCCTTCAATCGGCGTGAATGTCGCCCACATCAAGCCACATCACGTCGCACTTCGCTTTGATCAAGGACGAGAGGCTTGGCTGAGTTCGTCCACCATCGCCGTGTACAGTTTCCTTGACATAGGTTCCCGATTCGCACCGGAGCGTAAACTCGACTTCTAAAACACCATCTGGCATGGTTTCGATGATTGGTTTGGAGGTTTCAAAGACGGTTCGCTTTCGGATCAAGTCAGCCCGTCGATGAGCCACTCGTTCAGGTGTGCGTTGGAAGAGTTTGACACCAGCCAGTTTGTCAATGGTCTCTTTGATGAAGTCAGCCTCTGGCAAGTCGAACATCACTGGAGCAGGTGGCCCGGCGTTCATGATCCGTTCAATCAAATCGCCTTTTGTTCCGGATTTGGAGAGGCCAAGTGCCTCAGCCTTTTCGACCAATTCTGCTTTCTTGAGTGCTTTCAATTCCTCTTCCGATGGGCCTTCGACGACCTCAATAACAGCAGGAAGTGGTTTTTTGTGGTCGTTTTTACGATCACCTCGCCTGTTGCGTCGTTTTGGATTCTTGCGGCCCTTCCCACCTCGGTCCTGAACATCAACATGC
>DUIP01000143.1 GCA_013330285.1 Candidatus Poseidoniaceae archaeon | reverse complement strand
GCACGTACTTCTTTATTCGACCTCGATGGAAAAGATGAGTTCATCAGTACAGATCCAAAAAAACCTGGCTTACTCACTTCGCTCACCTATCAGTCGATAACCATGCCCCGCAAAGGTGGCGAGGATTTGGATGAAGCCGCATTGAACTTGTGGGCAGAGAAGTTGATTGATGAAGAGCAGGCTGACGGTCATGAGTCCGCAGAAGCATGGCAGAAAAGCCTTGAAACTTCGAATCCCAAATACTACACATCGCGATTAAGCACATACAGAAAAAAGGTCCGCGATAATGTGGCCAGAAAAGGCAACGCTCTTTGGACCTTACATGAAAGTGCAAAAGCAAATTTGATGCGCCTCAAAGATGTAGGTATTGGCTTGATTATTCTTGATGAGTGCCACCATTTGATGCATCACTGGGGGCGTATTCTTGCAGAAGTGAAGGAGTTTTTTGACGACCCAGTTGTGCTCGGTCTTACCGCCACGCCCCCCGATACAGAGGATCTCGAAGGTGTTGATGCAGAACGCTACAAGGAATTTTTCGGACCCGTTGATTACGAAGTGCCAGTTCCAGCATTGGTTCGTGCTTCCAATCTAGCACCTTACCAAGATCTCTGCTACTTTGTACGTCCCGCACCACATGAACTTCAGTACATTGCTGGTGTTGATGAACAATTCGAGACGCTCCTTGTTGACTTATGCAGTCCTCTTGATGAGGACGAGAAGGACCGGATTGAGCCCCTTGATGATTGGATTTATTCCAGCCTCCAAAATAGGATGAATCATAGAGGTGAGACGCTCTCTTGGACACATTTTTACTCGAAAAATGAAAACTATGCAAACAATGCTCGTCGATATTTGCAATTAAAAAACAGACCCTTGCCAAGCGGAGTCCCTCTTGTGCCGATACTGGAGGGTGATGAATCATGGAGCAGAATGAGTATGCTACGGTCTGTCTTAGATCGCTATGTCCGTCACGGTTTGCGTCTTTCGAAAAATAAGGCCGACCATGAACGGGCTGAATCAGTGATTGACCGCTTACGACTCTTAGGCGTTCAAATTACGGAAACAGGTTCTCGTCCATGCGCCTCCCCGGTTGGGCGCGTGATGGCGTATGCCTCCTCCAAAGTTGAGGCTCTCAATGAAATCATCACCGTTGAAATGCAGGCTCTCGGGCCATCGATACGTGCAGTCATTGTCACAGACTTCGAGAAAACATCTGCAACAGCACTTGTAGAGGGCGTGCTCGATAAGGAAGCAGGTGGTGCAATAGCAGTCTTGAGGTCACTTGTAAAACATCAGGCAGGTGATCGCCTCGATCCTATTTTGATGACAGGGAGCACCGTTTTGGTCGATGATGATCTTTGCGAGCGATTCTTAGAACGTGCAGTTCAGTGGGTCAAAGACAGAGGACTTCAGGTCACGTTCAGAGATCAAGTCCATGACGGATATCATGAAATCCATGGTCGAGGAAAGCATTGGGTGCCTCGGTATTATTCACTTATGATTACTGAGTTGTTCCAAGAAGGGTTCACCAAATGTCTTGTCGGCACCCGCGGATTGCTGGGTGAAGGATGGGACGCGTCTCGAATTAATGTCCTCGTCGACATGACCACAGTGACGACAAGCATGAGCATCAATCAACTGCGTGGACGTTCGATTCGCTTGGATAAAGAGTGGAAGGAAAAAGTTGCCAATAACTGGGATATCGTTTGCGTTGCAGATGAATTCACAAAAGGGTTTGACGATTACCTGCGGTTTAAGGAAAAGCACAAGCAACTGTATGGCGTTTGTGATGATGGCGCTATAGAACGGGGTGTAGGACATGTCCATGCGGCCTTTAACGACGTGCGTCCTGAGGGCATAAGTGAAGGAATGGGTATGTTCAATGAAGAGATGATCCGCCGAGCAATGAGTCGTGACCATACGCGTCAACTTTGGAGGATTGGAGAGCCATTTGGAATCGAGGAGAAGCCAGCCATTGAAGCAGAACCGGGAATTAATTTCTCCAACGGTTTCCAATTTGGGGAGGATAAGCGAGTGTGGACCGATGCTTCTCTAACACAAGCCATCGGCAATGCCATCGTTGCTTCTCTTCGTGAATTGGGCGAGATGACTCATGTTGCCCGTGCCCAAGGCGGTGATCGTGGTGGTGGATGGGTTCGCTTCCATTTGAAAAATTCAACTCCTGAGGAAGCAGAACTATTCAGCAAAGCCTTGACTGAAGCTCTGGGTCCACTCGACAAACCTCGTTACATTATTGCTCGTTCGTCCAAATTCTTTGACGACACATGGCTTTCGAAATTGATGCCTGAGGTGTTGGCGGTCTATTTGAGAAAACAACGAGTTTCGTTGATGATGTATCATGCAGTCCCCTCATGTCTAGCGAACAGCAAAGAGCGAGCTTTAGTCTATCAACGGTATTGGAACAAATATGTGAGCCCTGGGGAGATCACTTTTGTTCGAAGTGCAAACGGTAAACAATTGGTTGAAAGTGCTCAACTCAGTGGTATGGTCCCTGCATTCACTCTTCACCAGAAGACGATTTATGAGTGACCTTAATTCGCACACTCATTGCATTGGAACGTCATACCTTTGTGAGCACTGCAGAACCTTCGGCGACAATCGAAACAGCGGAAATCAAACGCAGAAACTCCAACAGAGCAATTTGGATGGGCACAGACGCCAGCCTCACCATCGCTTACAGGCCGTACGGTTGGTGCTGCGCTTTTCGGTTTGGCAGAATCAAAGAAAGCCGCGGCTTCTTCTTGCATTTTTTGAAGTCGGTCATCACTGTTGCCAGCCGGTCTTAGGTTTGTGTTGGGGTCAGCAGGGTCTGGCACATTGCGGTTGATCATGCCGCTTTGGGTGGAAGCTGCTGCTGCTCCGGCGCCAGCCGCCGCTCCTGCAGCAAGGCCGAGGCTCTTGAGCACATATGGATGAGCCATGAATTTGTTCGCAGATGCAGCGGTCATGAATCCACTTGAACGGAGCAAGTTTTCGCCATCGTACACATTGGATGCTCCACGGGACATGTTGAGTTTCTCCATCACCTGCTTGTAACCCTTGATTCGAGAAGGAGAGTGGCTGTTTCTCGACCTTCTTGGTCGGTTTCCTTGGTGGCGTGCTGTTGTTTGTTGCATTGCAGCATACCCTGCAGCTCCTCCAGCCATACCGGGTACCATCATCATGCCACCTCCACCGAAGCCGCCGCCTCTGCCTTGTCCTGCGTTGACATTGTTGGTGTTTGTTCCATGGGCGCCTGGAATTGGCATGCCCTGTTGTGTATTGATTGGAGGGGCAATGGACACTCGTTGAGGACCAAATCTACCAAGCATGCCACCAGTCTTCATCCTTCCACCCGCTGAACGGTTCGTGAACATGAAGAAGCCTGCTGGAATCGCAAGAATACCAAAGCAAATACCGCAACAGAAATACATTCCACTTGGCTCAAGCGGTTTTCCAACACTTGCATCAGTGGGGTCGTCAGAAAGGTAGTAGACGAGGAGTGTGCCGTTGACGGGGTACATGTCTTTGATTTGTTGCAAACAAGGCCCTGAAGAGCCGTCCCATGTCAAGGTGTCCTCGGCTTGGTACACATCGCCATCAGGTGCTTCTGCGAGCGTGTAATTGAAATCTAAATTTGTCGAACACACATAATACGTGATGTATTCGTACCTCTCACATTCCTCATATTCTTCCCCATACTCATCATAATAGTAGCCCCATTCAGCGCATTCTCGATTTTGCCGCTCATCTTCGTGCCAAGTTGTGCCTTCCATGATCGTCCCAGTTGTTTCCATGACGACTACGTCAGAGGTTATTGAGAGAATGATGAAGACGCCAGAGACTCCAGCCATCAAGACGAAAAGTGCAGTTCCAAAGATGTTCATTGTATCCCTCGATTGTGTTCTTGACGGCCAGCCCGAACAGTCTCAACGGACCATTTGGGTTGAATCATGGTCGTGATTTTTCCCTTGAGCACATAGTCTTTCAGCCTTCAAAGGCACAGGAAGGACCGTATTGGAATGAAAAAGCGGCTGTGGCGCTGTTCCCATGCGCCACAGCCAGTGTGTGTACTGGTCAATCGACAAGTCGTGAGGTCATCGCCTTTCGGCTCTCTTAGGAACATGTGCTGTTTAGATGGCCAGCATATAATCTTGACCAATCAATTTCTGCGCACAACTCGAATTGCTGGTTCAACACGACCTGCAAGATCATCTTCACCAGAATCAAAGGGTAAATCCAATCGCTTTGCCATTTCCAGATGACTTGCCGACCAAGGTGCCGCGCAACGTTCACCAAGCTCTTGTCCAACGATGCCAAGAGATTGTATGTCTTCGTCCCAACCTGTATCTTCCCATTGCCGGGGTGATATTCGAACCCAATGATGGTCGGCGGATTCAATTGACAGAGCGGTGTTTTTGAGGCCAATTTTTCTGCAGATTTTTGCTGCTTGCGCCCGAGGGAACGCGCGAGGTATCATCATCAATACAGACGTTTGATCGGTCCAAAAAAAGGCGGGCCCAATGTTGTGCTTCTGTACATGCATCATGGCGATTTCGACCGTCTTTTCGATGCTACCCCATGATTTTGGTAACCATCCAATGATGGCACTGCGGTCTTTGGTTCCAGGCACATGCGTTGACAATTCAAGCGAAGTGTGTGGTACTGGGTCAAGGTCCTGTTGCTGAATGCGTTGAACCTGTCTTTTCTTCGGCTTCTTTGATGGTGTACGTGCCCACCTTGGCATAGCAACGGACATGCTATGCCTAGGTAGTGTTGACTGCCATTTCTTGAATGGAGTGCGAAGTAACGATTCACTTACTACAGTGCATTTCCAACCAGTGGAACCGTGAATCGAACCAGGCAAACGTATGATTCGCCTTGTATCTGCGGTAATGCCTTTGTCGACTGGATGGCCCGCCTCAAGTGCCTTATTGAGTAAGGCCTTGCGTGCTTGACGCACTTCATCTTCCCTTTTTTTCGGGTCCTCAATGCTAAACAAACTTCGATCTCGCTCTCGATAGATGAGATGGAAGCCTTTGCTTCCAGAAAATACGAAATGCACCCGCTCAAAATTGTAATTGCTTTCCACCCAATCAAGAAGATTCACTGCAGCTTTTCTTGCTTTTTCCATATTCCTTTTCGAGAATGGAGGCAGATCGATATCGAAGACAATAAGATGATCGAGGAGGATTGGATGAGGGGACTTGGTGTCCTTAATTTTGGGCAGTCCTATTGGGTTGAGCCATGCACTTGTTGACACATACAAGTCGCGTGGAGTGTTTCGACGTGTTGTTTTCGCTAGCACGGTTCCGTCACGGATTTGTCGAGTTGATGTGTGCCAGCGATGCTCTGTGCAGCGCCATCGAAATTGGTGGCGCGACGGTTTGACCAGCCAATCCAAATCCAGTGGTTCACTTGTTGCGTAGTGCTCATGCAGAACTTCAGAATCGAAGGTCCGCACCTTGGCCATGACTTTGCTTCTCAGCGTAGGTTATTGGCTTCATCGCAAACCTGCGGTCTTCAGTGATTCAAGAAGCACCTTACCAAGTTCAGAAGGGTCCATTGCACAGGCAATTCCTGCTGCTCGGAAGGCTGCGAATTTTTCTTCTGCTGTGCCTTTTCCTCCTGAGATGATTGCGCCTGCGTGCCCCATTCGCTTGCCAGGTGGAGCGGTTGCTCCGGCAACGAATCCGACGATCGGTTTGGTGACGTTATCTGCAGCCCATGCAGCCGCTTCCTGCTCAGCGTTTCCGCCGATTTCACCGATCATGATGATGGCTTCAGTTTGCGGGTCATGCTCGAAAGCAGCTAAGCATTCGATAAATCCTGTTCCATTCACTGGATCTCCACCGATACCAACACAGGTCGATTGTCCCTCGTCGATGCTCATGGTTTGTGCAACCGCTTCGTAGGTCAATGTTCCAGATTTGGAGACAATTCCGATGCGTCCCTTTGCATGAATGTGGCCTGGCATGATTCCAATCTTGGCGCCTCCAGAAGCACCTGGAGTGATGATACCGGGGCAGTTTGGTCCAATGAGGCGGACGCCTGGCCGGTTGTCGACGTAAGCGACGGCTTTGACCATGTCAAGGGTTGGAATGCCTTCGGTAATGCATACGATGACCCCCTCGCCCTTGAGTGAATCAAAAGCATCGGCGGCTTCCATAATTGCTTCAGCAGCGAATGGTGGGGGGACATAGATCACGGTTGCATCTGCATCCGTTGCGGCAATTGCCTCGGTCATGCTGTGCCAAACTGGGAATTGTTTACCTTGGAGTTCTACGGTTTGACCGCCCTTCCCTGGTGTGCACCCGCCAACGATTTGAGTCCCATACTCGACCATTTTGTCTGCATGGAACATACCTTGCTTTCCAGTAATACCCTGCACGAGCACCTTTGCGTCTTCTTCAATCCAAATTGCCATTATTGTTCACCTCCAATGAGTGCGACAATCTTTTGCGCACCTTCTGCCAAGTCATCTGCAGGATGAATATTGAGGGTTGAAGATGCAAGGATGGCCTTTCCTTCATCGACGTTGGTACCAGCTAGGCGCACCACGAGTGGGACCTCGAGTGACAAAGCTTCTGTGGCTGCAATGACACCTCGTGCAATGATATCGCAACGCATGATGCCCCCAAAGATGTTGACAAGAATACCCTTGACATTTTGATCTTCAAGAATGATTGAGAACGCAGTTTTCACTTGCTCTTCATTGGCGCCGCCACCGACATCGAGGAAGTTTGCTGGTTCGCCACCGTAGAGTTTGATGACGTCCATTGTGGCCATTGCCAATCCTGCACCGTTGACGAGGCAGCCAATGTTTCCATCGAGTTTCACGTACGACAGGCCTGTTTCCTTGGCACGAATTTCAGTATCTTCTTCTTCGGAAAGATCACGAAGATCGTCCCAGTTCTTGTGTCTGAACTCCGCATTTTCATCAAAGGAAACCTTCGCATCCAAAGCCACCATTTCATCAGCGCCAGTACGGACAAGAGGGTTGATTTCTACCATGGCGCAATCTTCAGCACAAAACATGGTGTACATCGATGAAAGCATCTTTCCGAAGGACTTCAACGAAGCACCACTCAAACCGAGGGCCATGCCGAGGTCCCGCTTTTGGAAGCCAAGCAATCCAATGTTAGCGTCAACGACCACTTTGTGAATGAG
>DUIP01000196.1 GCA_013330285.1 Candidatus Poseidoniaceae archaeon | reverse complement strand
TGCCACCAAATCCAAACCAACAAAAGCGTAGCGAGCACAGGGTGAAGGAGCAAAATGAATGCGTTGATTAAATCCACAACTTACCCCCTATGCTCTGTCGGATGTGCCTCTGCCTCATGGTTGTTATTGGAAACCTTTGTTGAACCTGCTCAGTCGAGGAGTGCCCCATGCCGGTGGGTTGAAGGAGGGTAGGTTGAGCCACTGGATGAGGGGCGAGCATTCTGCAGGAGGAGTATCTGGCTAATTGCCTTCAAGTTGCGTTCAAAACAAACGCAACAAAAGCGCGTCGCCAGTCCCTCGTTGTTCGAACACCAGACTGGCAATTACTTGAGAAATCATGGCGCCCAATTCTTCTCTTAGCGATTGCAGAGACTGAACTTCCAGCCGCAGATGAAGACGAACAACCCTCGCCAATGCGAAAGTCAGTCAACATGCGACGAACAAGAACAAGGCGAGGTGGCCGAGGTTCAACCAGTCCAATGGATCTGATCCCATCAGCAGAGGAAATGCTCGTCCCAAGCGATTATTCTGATGCATATCGCCTTGCAGTTCTCCTTTCTCATAAACTTCTCAACAAAGACGATTGGGATTCTTCCTGGGAGACAACAGAAACCAGCCTTCGCAACTCCTGCCTCGAAAAGGGAGCCCATCCTGTGTGGGGCGAACTTGCTCAACATACCCCGGTGTTTGGTCAATTCGCGGCCTTCCCAGTAGCAAAGCCAAAGAAAAAGTCATCCAAGAAAAAAGTCGACATGTCAGCCGCTTTTATCGACCCCCATTCTTCGGAGGATCTGGCTGCAGCCCTCGATTCTCTTGCGACGACGGTCGATTCGGCCGATGCTCAAGTCGCTTTACGAAACGTGACTTCCCAATTGTCAGCAGGCCGCACCCTGACGCCCAGTGACGCTCTGCTCAACCTTGAAGGGCAGGCTTCGGTTCTCTCAGCACTGCTTCACATTGCGACCGATGGCGATGCAACAGATGCACTTGCCCGGGTTGAAAAAGTCGACAAAAATCTTGCTTCTGAACTGAAAGATTTGGTTCAACTGCAAAACGGCCAAGTTGATGACTGGGAGGCAAGTGCAAATGCCAAGGGCGAGCATTCCCTTGCGCTTCGCCGCCGCTTCCTTGCGTGGCACCACCCTCCAGAATCCTCTTCAGAAATGGATGCAGCAAGCCTAACCGAAGGGCTTGAACTTCTTCAGAATGGCAATGCACCAACGCAAGCGATTGAACGAGTGACATGGTGGCGCTTAGCAGCCCTACACCGTGAAGGAAAGTCAGAGGAAACCATCGAAACATTGACCGCGCTCAAACTTGATGTCCATGCTGAATTATCGCACTTGCTCCCCCTTGTTTCCGATCTTTCGAACAAAGACGTTCAAGCGTGGCTCGAAAGCCAAATCCCCCATCTTGATGACGGTGCTCTTGTTGACATCATCTGTGGCTCTGGCATTCATACAGAGACTCAAGCCTTAGCAGCAAAGCATCTCAGTCCAGAAAATATTGAAGCGTGGGAGCAGGTGCTTCCAGTCGTCATTGACATTTACACGCGTTCGATGAACTTGCGAAGGTTGTCCGAAATCATCGTGAAAAATGATTTGACGCCCCTTTCGCACCCTTATGAAACCCTTCTCGCTGCTCATCTCTTGGCAGCTGGCAAAGACAACGATTTGTGGCATGCGGTTCGATCAGCTCGTGAAAAGGCATTGGACTCTGTTCACAGCACTGATGCTCCACCTTCGTTTTCTTCAACCAGTGAAGCATTGCTCATGCTGTTTGAAGGCGAGAATGTCGATGACGAAAGACTCGGCACTTTGCTTGACAAAAACGGGCTCCTCGCCTTCGGTGTCATCCGCCGCGCACTGCGAGAAGGCGGTTCTGGAATTGTCGAGAATAAGGAACTGAATGCTTTGCAAACCAGCATCGCAGAAGCAGATCTGAGTTTGATGGAGGAACACCTCTTTGCAGCCGTCATCGAT
Source organism: Candidatus Poseidoniaceae archaeon (assembly GCA_013330285.1). GTDB lineage: Archaea > Thermoplasmatota > Poseidoniia > Poseidoniales > Poseidoniaceae > MGIIa-L1 > MGIIa-L1 sp8160u. Next base: position 1,819 of record DUIP01000196.1, on the reverse strand, counting down.
ACTCTAAGGCTGAATCGAGTGGCACTGATGCTCCAACATGGAACTTCGGACGAAGCAACTGTGGAAAGCGTCAACACCTTGCTTAGCAATGAAAATGTCCCGACAGCCATGATTCACTCTGTTCGACATCTCGTTCTCGAACACGATCTTGGACTGCCTTCGTTGGTACGATGGTACCAAACAAACGACCCCCTATCACCCTGGCACACACTCGCACGCGCTTCTGTCTCGGCTTCAAAGAAGGATGAATTGAACGCCGCACGCGATTATCGCAGAGCAGGAGATCATGACGGCTTTGATTACGAGCACAAAGTGGTGCTTTATCGTAAATCACTCATTCACTTGGCATTTGCAGAACAGTGGAAGGAAGCAGTGGAATTACTCGAAGCCCAACCCTCTCTTCGAAGTGCAATCACTAAGAGGTTCCAATTGTACCTCCGCGTATCGTTTACTTCGATGCGAAGTACCAATGAAGCGACCCGTTTGTTGAAGGATTTCGTCCGTTCAACTAAGATTATTTCACAAGAGAATGAATCCGGTGAACTCGAAGAAATCGAAGTTACCTATTTTGCAGAAGACGATCTTGACATGCTCAAGACGTACCCCTTTGAACATCAACGTGTTCTACCAACAGACCCGTTTTGTGGTCGAGTCACAGCAGCGGTGAATTCCCTACAGAAGAACCGCCGCAGGCAAAGAAACGCATTCGATACACGGTTCACCCAGTTGATGCAGGGCGCTTCGCCTTCGCTTGATGAATTGTATGATTTGGCAACTGAAGCAGCGAAAGAAAAACCAGTCGAAGGCCTCATGTTCCTTGAACGGGCACAAAATCGTGGTCAGTTCAATGTACGAGAAATTAAGCGGCTTGCAGATGCGGAACAAGGCCTGTTTTCCGCTTACAAAGACCAAATTCCAAACGGCTCTCGAAGGTACCTCAGAAACCTCTCGTTATCTCCATTGGTCCTCATTGACACCAATGTTCTTGTTGATGCCCTGATGGATGCGATCAAACAAAAACTCGAGGTTTTCACTGAAGCCAGTCTTGATATTGGTGGGCACGGGCACTTCCACCACGTCCTTCTCAAGCGGGCACAGGAAGGTAAGATCCAACTTTGGCTTCCAAAGATTGTCAAGCAAGAACTCACTGGAATTGCCAGCGATATGAACTTCCTACGCAACAGATTCAGCGATCTCTTGGTGCCACCTCAGATGCTTGATACGGTGTTCCAAAAAGACGTCATCGGCGAAATTGTTGACAAAGTGCTTGCGGACTACAGCACCTGGCGCCCAATGGATTTGCAACTCGAAGCAGAGGCGGAAGAAGAAGAAAACAAGTCTGGCGTGACTGAATTCTTCAAAGATTACACAGAAATTTACGAAGAGATTACTGCCATGAAGCGAACACGCGGAGAACCTGCACGAACCGTCATCGATGGGTTGGATGTCTACCCCGAAGCCCCAGATCGCACCATTATGCATCTCGCGATCCATTTGGCAAAGAAATCATTAGGCAATCTTGGAACCATTCTGGTCGCTACCCGAGACAGCGATTTCACATTGGTTTCACGAGCGCTCGAAGAGCGATTCGGATTTGGCGTGGCAAAGAACAGCCGTGCACTCAATAGTTTCCTTCACGGATGAATTGGCTTCACATGTGTGAAATCATAGCATCGCCAAAGTCACTGCACGAGAGCAGTGTGGCATTGTCCATCAATCGTTCAAAGTCATAGGTAACTGTTTGGGCAGAAATTGCACCTTCCATTCCCTTGACGATCAAATCTGCTGCTTCAGCCCAGCCCATGTGACGGAGCATCAT
>DUIP01000136.1 GCA_013330285.1 Candidatus Poseidoniaceae archaeon | reverse complement strand
GGCGTATAAGGAGGTATTCTTGAATTTCTCTAGGAATGCTGCGTTGGGTGGATCCTTATTCTCGATTACCGTATTCTCAGGACTGGGCCCTATCGTTGGAGCAATATATCTCACCTATTGTACGATGACTGAAAAGTACACAAATCTGTTTACATTCTTGCCAGTTGTTCATATCCTCGTTTTCATAAATTTCTCGATGCAAAACACTGACTTAATCGACCAAAGCTTAGCTTATCGGTCAGCAGGATTGATTTTGATCATAGAAGGATTATTCTATACATTCTGCTCGAGTAAAACGGACTATGCTTGGAAAATATTTGGATGGGATGATGAAGATGCATTTTTCTCTTGGCTCGATACGCTTGGTATTCTCGCAATGGGATATGTCGTCGTTGGTTTTTGTTTGGCCATGACAGAGTTTGATCCTGATGAATTCATCTGGGCACTCATGGCGGTTTATCTTGCAGGAGTAGGTTTGCAAGGCTTCAGAGAAGAAACTGAAGCGCCATGGCGACGTGGATTTGGTTCCTTTGGAACCATTCTCTCGCTCTTCGCTCTGTCCATGGAATTTTCAACCGAAGGCGACAGCATCTTCACTTATGTTACTTGGATGTTTATCGGCATAGTTGCCTTTGGCTTTGGAATACTGTACATGAACCGTTTAGGGGAAATAAGCAATTTGTATGAGATCGAGGGCGGGGCTCAGATGGGTGGCGCCCTTACGGATTTAGAATTGTGAAGTTGAGGGGTTGTTGGACCCTTATCGAGCAATGGCCTCCGCCCAATAAGAGCGACTTGCTTGGGCTTCTAAGCCATAGAAACTGAATCAAGCAAAGGCTCGTTCAATTTCGCTTGTGAGGTTCTCGAAGCGGCCTTGGAGTTCATCCATTGCGCCATTGAACGCTTGCTGGGGAGAAAGGCTACCATCGGTCTCAAAGGAGAACACGTAGGCGTTTTCAACCTCTTCGAGGGTGATGGCGTCATCGAAGTCGCCATCGCGACCAGTCCCTGGTCCAACTTGGTGAAGGGCAGATTCGAGGTCGATCACGTGATTGATATCGGTGAGGGTCTTGTCCTTGCCGAACAATTTAGCGTCGATGTTTGTTCCATCAGTGGTCTTCAAACCAAGACTGAAGAGGGTTTGTGCCTTCTTTGGCTTGTTGAGTTTAGCAATGCGCTGTGGTCGGAAACCAACCGCTCCTGCGGAAGCCCACTTTGCGTGATCTCGGCCGCGACCAAGGTTGGCGAAGGCGTAGAACTCGAGGAATTGACCCTTCGAGAGAATGGTAAGCGGAATGCGCTTGTGTTCATCTCGGATGTCAAACATTTGATCGGAGATGGTCGTAAGGTCGCCTGCATAGACGGTTTTGTATTCTTCTTCTGCATCAGCGGTTGGGCCTCGAGCAGAAAGCGAGTAGAGAACTTGGCACGATGGGCATCCTTTCGATTCCTCAGCGAGGTCGATGCAGTTTGGGCACGTATCGATGAAGTGGATGCCTTCTTCTGGGAAGGTAGGGATTGGAATCATAGCCAATCGGTGCGCGAGGATTTCGTCAGGTAGAACGTTGACGGATTCGAGGACTTCACCCTTGTTGTCTTGGTTAACACCTTGCGAAAAGTCGACTCGGTGAATTGCAAGTTTTGGAACGTCAGCAATGAGTGCCCGACGAATTGCATTCACCTGAGCAGCGTCAGTATCAGTGAGGAGAATGCGGATTGCATTCTCTTGTGGCCAGCCATCAACAATCTTTGCTTCCATGTTATCCACCTTGGGTCTCAGACACGGCGGCCACGGCGGCCACCCTTCTTTTTGGTACCGTCGTGAGCGATTGGCGTCACGTCTTCGATTCGAGTGATGGTCATGCCAGCACGGGTGAGGGCACGAATTGCAGCTTGCGCACCAGGTCCGGTGTTGTTCGAGAGGTTGCCACCTGGAGCTCGGTACTTGATGATCAGTTGAGTGAATTCCTTTTCCTTGAGGGTGTCGGCCATCTTCTCAGCAGCACGGGTTGCTGCAAATTGTCCACCGCTGTCCTTCGAGGACTTGACGACTTGGCCGCCAGAGCAAGTGGTAATGGTCTCAGCACCGGTAAGATCGGTTGCTGTCATGAGGATGTTGTTGTAGGAACTGAAGATGTTGATAATTGCACGGCGTGTCATCACTCGTCACCTCCAGCGTCTTCTGCGGAAGGGGCTTCTGCAGCTGCTTCCTTCACTTCGGTAGCGAATTCTGCGGTTGCTTCTGGATCGACTTCTTCTTCTTCGACTGCGTATTCTGCAGAGGAAGCGCGTCCATCGATGATTTGTCGAACATGGTGATCTGGATCATTCAAATCAGAAGCCATGTGGTACTTGATGAGCTCTTCCTCATCACGGCTGACCGGGTAGGACGGAATGGTCACTTTTTGGTCGCCGACACAAATGTGCCCGTGGGTCACAAGTTGTCGTGCTTGCTTCATGGTTGCTGCAAGGCCCTTGTAGTAGACTTGGGCTTGCAGACGGCGGTTGAGGATGTCTTCTGTGCCGAGGGAAAGAATGTCGTCAAGGGATGCATCTGAAGCGATGAGGCCTTTGTTGTGCAAGGATCGAGTGAGGTCTTCGACTTCACGCTTAACGTGAGCTACGGTTCCGTCAGACATACCGATCAAGCGCATTGCTTGACGTCGGTGACGGCGAAGTTGGGACTTTGCCTTCCAAATTTCTCGCATGTTCTTGAGCCCGTGATTCTTCTGAATCTGGTGCTCTTCTTCGATACGTTCTGCCTTCCACGGGTGGGATGGCGTGTCAAACTTCGGACGTGCAAACTTTGGTTCTCCCATTCATCATCCCTCCAAATCACTTACTTCGCTTCACACCAAGTGTGAGGCCGCCACGGCCGTTCGAGCGTCCACGCTGTCCACGAACCTTGTTTCCGCTGGCGTGTCGAACACCACGGTAGCACTTCATGGTTCGAAGGCGTTCAATGTCGTCTTTGAGGGTCAATGTCACTTGTTGACCAGTGAGGTGGAGTTCGTCCCCTGTTTCGAGGTCTCGTTGGCGGTTGAGCATCCAGAGTGGGACAGTTTCTGCATAACCTTCGATGGCGATGCGGAGGGTTTCTTGCTCTTCGGTTGAAAGGTGACCGGCAAGTGAAGAAGGTGAGAATCCGGTGTTCTTGCAGATTTGAATTGCAGTGCGTGGGCCGACGCCTTTGACCGAGGTCAATGCAGTGGACAGGGTCTTGAGCCCGTCCATGTCAGTGTCTGCCATTCGCAGAATGTATGAGAAGTCTTCTCCCAAATCCTCGTCTTTTGGTCGTGCCATGTTGGTTCACCTTCAACCTCGACACCTAGTGTCAAGCAGGTTTCCGACCAACCTCCCCTATATCAAGACCGCGACGCGCTCATCGCGATGCTGAAAGCGAAATTCGCACTTTTTTGAACGATGGATTTCATGGTTTGGTGACGAGGATTCATTCAGAGACACAAATGAGCAACATATCGTCGCCTGGCTGTTGAACTAAAAACGCATCACGGCGGCCATGGCGCCGGCTTAATTGTCGATCGATGGCTCCTTGAACCTTGGGTTGCAGTTCTGGCGCGAGGGTGGCTCGGACGGTGAGTCGCCCGATATCGTGCTCCAAGAGCACCTCGACAAGGCGGTCGACGTTGGCCAGTTCGAGCGTCATCCGAGCGAGGGCGACAACACGTCCGGTCGCCTGCACCAGCAAACGGTCGGCTGGGTCGTCGATTCGCAGCGGATGGTCGTGGTGGATTTGTGGGCGGCGTCCCTCAACCACGCCCCACGCGATTTTTTCTTCCTTTGAGACCGTTTTGAGCCAATCAACGGCGAGCCCGCTTTCGACAAGTGCTGCATCGAGAATGCTAATTCTCTCACCGCGCCTTGGCGGGCGCTTAACCGGACTTGGATGGCCGGCCCCATGCATTAATCGCCGGCCCCCTGAAACGATTGTAGGCTCAACACCTAAGCTTGGAGGCACCCGAACAAAGCGCCTGGCAATACCTTCCTGTGCAGCACTTCCAAGCCAAAGCGCCAGGCGGTCAACGCGCCCCCTGCCCCGGGAAGTCCACACCCAGGTCCGAACAATTCCGGGCCATGTCAAATCCACCATCGCTTCAACTTCCATGCGTTGGTCATGGGTCAAGCGCGGCGACAGGTCGAGCAATAACGAGGGGCCGTTTCTTCCTTCTTCGAGATGGGAGGCCCACCCAGCAAAAATTTCGTCAAGACGAGGGGTCATTTCATCCAATCCGTGAGTCCGACTGTTTCGAGGGCGAGCGGGGTCAAGGTGGAGCAAGGCAATTTTCGGATTGACGTCCGTGCCAAGTGCATCTTTGACCGCCTCCAAGATCTCCGCACCCTGTCGCCCATCGCCGACCACGATACGACTTGAGCGCATCCACTGTGAATCCGTTTCTTGCCGTTGTACGGCAATGGTGTTGAGATTGACTGCGCTCGCCTGCGCTCGATGAGGATCCAATTCGACACCGATGCCTGAGCGTTGAAGGACCGAGGTGTGTGCTGCAAGTTGGATGCCGCTGCCGCAAGCACAATCGAGAATGAATCCCTCAGGTAATGCTGCATGAGCGAGCAGTTGTGCCCGAATCAGCGCAACCTGCCAAGGTGTCGCCAAAGGTTTGCCCTCACTCGCGTGATAGAAGGCCATGCCTGCAGGAGCGGTTGAATCTGGTGCAAATTCACTCAATCCCTCATTGGAAATCGCAAGTGGATCGAGGACTTCAGGCATGAAATGGCCTCACTGCCCTGCAACATCTGACCGCGTCATTATGCTCTCGAAATGAATCCCTGCTTCCGCAAATGCTTCGGCTGCCCCTTCTTGTCGGTCAACAATGCTGATCACGCCGATGACGGTGCACTTGGTGTCATTGTGAATGCGTTCAACGGCTTTGATCGCAGAACCGCCCGTCGTCGTCACATCCTCGACGATGACAATCGTTCCACCCGGGGTAAGAGGGGATCCTTCAATGCCAGGCGGGTTGTTTGTTTTTCTACCGCCGCGGCCTTTTGGCTCTTTTCGAACCATGAACCCTAGACGGGGGTGTCCGGACGGGGACGCTGTCACTGCAATGGCCGTGAGCGGGACAGCACCGAGTTCGAGGCCGCCGACGAAATTGGCGCCCAATGCATCCATTCTAAGGTTGAAAAGTTCCCCTAATAGGTGAGTTGATTCGGGGTGCATCATCACCGGTTTGGTGTCAAAAAACCAACGGGAAGTGCGTCCGCTCGCAAGCGTGAATGCCTCATCATGGCCTCCGTCGATAAATGCGAGGTCGCGAACAAGTTCTACGAGTCTGGGCCACTTCGCATGAGTCCGAAGTGAGTCGTGCACGGTCATGTCTTGGGGGTTGCCCGCTATGGAAATGAACTTTCCTTTCACATTCCGTGCGTTTGTTCCCATCGATTTTCGTACGCGCCCCTCATAAACGGTCGCCGCCAAGGACAGAGGGAGTGCCGTGTCAGCCAATGAAGCGCGAGGTAAAATCCGGGGGCATAACCCTCTGATTGGAGTCGACGTTGCTCGATTGGAGGCGGAAATGGTTGCCTACCACCAATGGCTGGATGAACGGGCTGACGAGGCCTACATCATCGCCGAAGAAGCTCGCAAAAAGGGATATGATCACAAAGAGTATGTTGAAATCCCGCGGGCGGCCGATTTAGCAGGGCGCACTGAGAAATTGCTCATTGAATACCTTGAGGGGTACGAAGTCGCAGACGATATTCGGCTTCTTCTCGCCGAACACGATCGGGAGACGACATCAATCATGATGGCGCAGTCCGTGGCCAGAGGGTTTCGAGAACGAGGGTATGACCTTGTCACGGCCATCGACGTTGGTTTGCGGGTTGGTCTTGCGGTCCTCACCGAGGCGGTCCTTGTCGCACCTTTGGAAGGAATCAGTGAAGTTCGGCTCCTCAATAACATCGACGGGTCTCAGTTTGTATCCGTGCATTTCGCAGGCCCGATTCGGGCAGCAGGCGGTACAGCACAAGCACTCGCGGTTCTGATTGCAGATATGATTCGTCGTGAACTTAACATCGGGCATTACCAACCAACCGACCCTGAGGTCGAGCGGGTCAAGGAAGAATTTGGATTGTACCGCGGGAACCTACAATATCGCCCATCGCCAGCAGAAATTGATGAAATTGTCCGCGCTTGCCCGATCATGATCAACGGGGAGTCCACTGAACGAATTGAATGTGCAGGATACGGCCGTGTAAGAAACATCGACGAACCAAGAATCCGGGGGGGTGTGCTTCTTGTCATCGGTGAAGGTATGTGCCTCAAGGCGCCAAAAATCCAGAAGCACACTGAACGGTTAAGTGTTCCAGGCTGGGACTTTATTTCGAAATTTGCCGAACGTGGGAAAGAAAAGGAAACTGAAGGTAAAGGCCAAGTTTTCAAGTCAAGAAAGGTCCCCACCATCTCGAAATTCATGAAAGATATCATCGCAGGTAGGCCGGTTTTTGGAGCCCCGCTGGAAGCTGGTGGCTTTCGATTGAGGTATGGGCGTGCACGGCCTTCCGGTCTGGCAGCCGCCTCAACAAATACGGCGTCAATGTTGGCGATGGACGATTTTATCACCATTGGAACCCAAATGAAAATTGAGCGCCCCGGAAAAGCGTGTGCAATCACGCCCTCCGATCATACAGAAGGGCCATGGGTGGCTCTCAAGGATGGTCGATTCTTACGGCTCGATGATGCACCAAGTTTTGCTGCAATTCGCTCAAAGGTTGGTTCCATTTGGGATAATGGCGAACTTGTGATTGGCTATGGGGAATTCATGGAGAACAACAAGAACCTCGTTCCAGCGGGGTATTGCGACGATTGGTGGGCAAGCGATTTAATTGAAGAAATACCAAATGAGAAAGAAGTGGTTAACCTTCTGACCATGCTTGGCTTGAGCCGCAGTGATGCGCCAGAGGGAGCACCTGGCATCCATCCAGAAGATGCGGAAGACCCCGGTGATCAATTCCATGTTCGTCGCCATTGGCATGAATTCTTGCGCCATCAGCGCCCAACCTGGGAACAGGCAAAGGCCATTGCTGTAAGATACAAAACATCACTCCCCCCGCCTCACAACCCGTGGTTCCTCGATTTGCCCATCGAATGGGTGCCAGGGGTACTCACGATGCTCGAAGATGCGGTCATTGAGCAGGCTGGCACCGTCAATTCCCAAAAAATCGAAATTGAAGATGGCCTCAATGCGTTGCCAAAACCAGAATCAAGGCAACTCCGAATCATCGGTGGCGTTCAAGGGTGGAATGCGGAGGCAATGGATGTGCTACGGCCGGAAACCATTGAGGATGTGGAAGCCTATACGATTCCTGGCCAAGAATTACGGCCAATCGAACCTATTTTTGGTGGCGAAACACCGGAAGCTTGGACCCTTATCCAACACGGTATGGCCAAAGGCATGGCGATGATTCTAGGGCTGGCACACCACCACGATGGTGAAGATCTCGTCATCACATCGGGTTGGCCTGCTGTTTTGGAAGGGTTCGGTTTTAGTTTTGAGGGCGACCAACCGCTCCGGATTGTTGATGCTCGGGCAAGGTTTGAGGCTCGAATTGAAGAATTGAAGCAGGCGCACCTCGTTCTCAGTGAAGAGCGAAAAAGGCTGGATGAATTACAACGTGCTCGCGCCACGGTCAGAATTGCGGCTGAAACTGATGC
>DUIP01000084.1 GCA_013330285.1 Candidatus Poseidoniaceae archaeon | reverse complement strand
ACCAAACGAGAAAAGTTGCATGAGGCAGGGATAGGCCATTCCTCTGTCTTTGTCGCAGCAACGAATTCTGACGAGAGGAACCTCCTCGCATGTACACTTGCCAACCATGCTTACCTCGAGTTGGCTCCAGAGAACGCTGACCCGCTGCTCTCTATTTGCAGGGTCCGTGGGATGAACTTCATCGAAGAACAAAACAATGGATACCTCAGAGAATGGGCGAAGGTGAACCATGTTGTTAATCCACTTGAGGGGGCAATTCAAAGACTTCATTCGGGACTCAGATCCTCTTCGATAGAAGAGGTCATCCCATTCGGCCATGACGCTTACATCATCGAACTTGATGTAACGAGCAACGCCAAGAGTGTCGTCTTCAGCACACTCAGAGAAGCCTCCACCCAAATTGAGGGCGGAATGCCATTGATTGTCGGTTTGAAACGTGAGGGAGAAAAGAGCATTGTTCCTGACGGAGATTTCATGCTTGTTCCTAATGACAGAATTGCCGTGGCAACGACTGGTTTGACGAGTTTTAATCGAATCCTCACAATCTTCGGTCACGTCGCCACAGATTTTCCAGTAAATCCTCGAGTGGCCGTGATTGGAGCAAACAAAATTGGGCGCAGGATCGCTGACGACTGGCTCGAATCCGGAGCAAAAGTCACCGTCATTGAACGTGATTTACAAGTAGCGAATGAATTGTCAGGTTCTACGACTGGCGCACACCCAAACCTCGAAGTGATTCATGGTGACCATCTTGATCGTGATATTCTCACTGAAATCGGCATACCTGACCATCACATTGCTATCGCTGCACTCCAAGATGATTTGGCAAGTATTGCAGCAGCACTTTTGGCAAGCGACATGGGTGTTCAACGAACGGGTTTGCTCCTGTACGATGCTGATTTGGTCAAGGTTACCCAGCGAATGGGAATCACGTTCGCTGTTGATCGAAAGCGAGTTGCTGTCGATAACATGCTTGCTCAAATCCATACCAAAACAGCGGGAGCATATGCGCTTCTCACCAACATTCCAAACATTGTGGGTGTCAGTATGGAAGTCAACGAGCGAGCCAAGTTTTCTGGTAAGCGAATTGTTGAAGCCAATTTCCCAGAATGGATGAGAATCGCTTTCATTCAACGACGAAACACAGCTGGAATGTGGGAATCACTCAGGCCTTCGCCTGAAAAGACATTATTGGACGGAGATCGTTTGATTATCTTCTGCAGTCCAGATCGGATTTCGGATATTGAAAAACGATTCAAGGTGTGATGGCCATGCGCTCAGACGTGCTGTATTTGATCTTGGGGTGGACGCTCATTGCGTTATCAATTCCCCTTGCCATATGTGGTGTGTTAACTGGCGTCTTGGATTCTGTTGAACTGGCGCTAAGAGCCTTTGCAATCCCATCCTTCATCTCTGCATTTGTGGGCATCCTGATGGTCAGTTTTGGTACACGTACGAACACAAGTGAGCGATTGAGGGACAAGGAAGCATTTGCTGGTGTTGCACTCGTATGGCCAATTGCAGTTCTCATTGGTGCACTTCCGTATTGGCTTGGTGGAATGTTCAACGGACCGTTTACCCCCGACGTAGCGCTTGTCGACATAGCGCGTGGTGCAGTGAATTCATGGTTTGAGTCCATGTCCGGATTCACCACAACTGGAGCCACAGTCATCGCTCACAACATGAGTCCGAACTGCATACCAGGCGTAACTGAAGATTGCATTAACAGTCAAGCCCGTGGCTTATTGCTCTGGCGTTCATTGACCCAATGGTTTGGTGGCATGGGTATCATCATGCTTGGAATGATGATTTTGTCTCGAGTCATTGGAGGTGGCATGGCTCTTGCACGAGCAGAGTTAACTGGGCCTTCCCTGTCACGCTTGCGACCAAAACTCAAGCAAACAGCGATCGCATTGTGGTCGCTTTACATCGTCTTGACCTTGTTGGAATTCGCCCTGTTATTCGGCACGGGATCGATGGATTGGTTTGATTCAATTAATCACGCATTGACAACGCTTCCATCAGGTGGTTTTTCAACTCACGATGCGAGCATAGGTTATTTCGATTCTGTGCTTGTTGAAACAATCATCATCGTGTTCATGTTCATTGCTGGAATTAACTTTACCTTAATGTGGTTCATCAAAGAGCGTGAGTTCAAAAAAGCGTTTGCAGATGAAGAATTCCGCTACTACGGGATCTATGTGTTGGTTGCCTCGTTGGCGATTGCAGGTGCACTCATTGGCTCTGGGACATCGGTTGGGACCTCATTAAGGCACAGTATATTCCATGTCATCTCCATCGGTACTTCAACCGGGTATGGAACAACGGATTACGCCAGTGATTCTTGGCCGATGGTCACTCATTTCATCATTTTCATTCTCATGATTGTTGGTGCGAGTGCAGGCTCAACTGCTGGCGGATTAAAACTGCTCAGAATTACGCTCGCCTTCAAGGTGGCCATGCGAGAATTGGTCAAGATTGCACAACCACGAAAAATCGATCAAATTCGCATGAATGGTGAGGTCGTTGAACAAAACCAAATCGGATTGATTGTGGGCATGTTGTTCGTATGGGTCGGATTGTTTGGGCTCTCGAGTATTCTTTTGTCCATTTTCATGCCAAGCGATACCTTCGAGAGCGTGATCACAGTTGTTGCCTCATCGCTAGGAAACACGGGACCTGCTCTAGGTGATTATGGTCCCGCTGCAACATGGGCTGGAATGAATTCAGGTGCCTTGGTGATGACTTCGATCTTGATGTGGTTTGGTCGTCTTGAGCTCCTCACAGCAGTCATCCTGATGCACCCTCACACATGGCGCAGAGAAGAAAAAGTTCAATCTGATCGGGCAGCGATTGCCCTCTTCCGTCGAATTATGGAAGACGATGAGAAAACTTAGATCAGAACAATTTCATTTGACCTGATGGTGGATCATCATTCTTCTTCTTAGGCTCGTCCTCCGATGATTCCAGAGGTGGCTCAATTGGAAGTGGTTCTGGTGTTTCTTGCGTAGCCATGTAAGCATTAAGTTCGATATTGTATGCCTCAAGGAGGTCCTTTGTCGAACGACGGCTCAGTGGTAGCCCCGCCATAGAGGCGTGCTCTTCAGCAGAAAAGCCAAGTTGAATGGAAAGAGAAAAATCCGTCGAATCACCGATGTTTGGTGAATCTTTCACCATCGCAGAGAGAAGTGGCATCAATTCATCTCTTGCCGCTGCTTTACTGGAGCCAGAAAATTCTGACAACCGTTCCACAATGGCGGGTCTAACCCAAGATGCTTGACGGCGTAAGAACGCTGGATAGGAGGAGTAAATTCGGTCTCTAAAAGGAACTTTATTTGGAACGGACGCTGAAAGGCTCGCAAGTTGCCCGCTCCAGTACCATGAACGATGGGCTGTGTTTTGGTATTGACCCATGAGCATTTGAGCTGCAAGAGCGAGGGTATGGTTTGCCCTGCGAATAGAAATTTTTTCTGGAAATAGAGAAGCGTTATTCCAGTGCACCCAATTGATCAATTCGCTTGGTGGTTTGTCGATCAGACGACCGAGTTCAACCGCTTTTTGCGCCTCAGTCGATCGGTACAATGCATCAAGGCCAGGAAAGACCTCTAAGGTGGTATCACGTCTTCCTGAATCTGCTTGTGCCTCAACCATGGCCTTTGTAATGGCACCATCGGCGGTCGATGCAAGAACTTGCAAATCACGAACTAAGGCCCGTAAATCGCCAGGATTACTGGCGACTAAGGCACTCACTGCTGCTTCATCGAAGTCAAGGTTTTCTTCGCGTAAAACGCGCTTTGCAATCCGTCTTAGTGCTTCATTGCTCGCTCGATCAAAGGTGATGATATTGACGTGTGGTTTGAATCGATCTCGAGTGTTGCGCCAACTGGAGCCCTTTCCCCAGAGGCCCATGATTTCATTGCATGCCAAAATCACAGGTTGTTTGGTGTTAGCGAGAAGTTCAAGCAATTCTGCCTTCCCTCCTGAGTCGCCTGCGAGTTTGACGTCCTTTCCAGTTTCATCTGTGCCTTGCATCGCTTTTGAAATTCGATCTTGACTCACGGCACGAAGTCCACCTGAAATGTGGTCAACTTCATCAAGCAAAATCAGTGTACGTTGCTTTTTTGCGTTCGGATCATGAAACAATGATCGGTGTGTGCTACCTTGAGTGGCAGCTTTACGAATCGCTGCTGCATTTCGAGCGTCCGAGGCGTTCAATTCAATGACATTCCAACCAAGGTCTTGAGCAATCGCTCTCGCTACCGATGTTTTTCCAACTCCGGGTGGCCCAACGAGCAAAATGGCCTTCTTTTTCGGTGTACCGTTCTGCCAATCGTCCAGCCAAGCGCGTATTTTTCGACGCTGTACTTCGTTGCCTTCGAGATGACGCTCCGAGGTGGGGCGGTGGCGCTCAGTCCAATCGCTCACCTCGGTCATGGTGGTCGTTCGTTCCGAGGGTCTTTCAATATTGATGAGGTTGTGATGGCTGAGTCAGCGAAGGAGGTCGTCAATGGCCACACGCTGTTGTTGCCCTGTGTCTCGGTCTCGAATGGTGACCGTGGCATCTTCGAGCGACTGATGATCAACGGTCAAGCAGTGCGGCACGCCAATTTCATCTGCACGTGCGTACCTACGACCGATCGATCCACTGCTATCGTAGACTGATACGATGCCGCGTAGGCCACAAAGTGAGCGGTGAAGCGAACGAGCCAGTTCCCCCATCCCATCTTTTTCGAACAGTGGGAACACGCAATAGTCTACAGGAGCCACATGCTCACTGAGCCTCAATATCGTGTAGTCTTCACCACCCTTTGCCTCATCGTCATAGGCGTGATCAAGGATGTGCCAAATGATTCTGTCAATACCGAATGCAGGTTCAACCACATGAGGGATGTACCATTCACCGGTGATGGTTTCAGTGCGTTGAAGACGTTTGACATGTTCTGGCATTACCTCGACATCTTGGCCATCTTCAAGGGTGCAGACCATTGGGAATGTTGTATCTGCAGGGAGTTTTTCGACCAGCGCTTTGACTTTTCCAGCGAGCGCTCGGAACGCAGGTCCTGCCGTGGCGCCATTCATGGTCCATCCATCTATTTCGACGATCTTTGGTTCACTGAATTCACGTCGAGCTCTGAGTGTTTTTCCTGTTGCTTTTTCGTGGGCTTCGAGATCATAACATCCTCGATGTGCTATACCAACACATTCGATCCAGCCATATGAGCCGTGAATTTCTGCGTCCCAGCAATCTGTTGCATAGTGAGCCATCTCATCGGACTCATGTTGTCGGAATCTTAGGCGAGCAGGATCGATGCCAACCTTGACCAAGAAATCATATGTTTGCGCCATGAAATAACCAACTGTGGCATGGCGTACTGTGTTTGATTCCAGTGCAGCTTTGATCGTCATTTCCTTTTCCTCACCCTCATCAGGTACCAGACGGAAAGGTATTGAGTCCCACGGAGTAAAATCGTGATCTGGAACTTCGTGTGGATTGATGAAGTATTCAAGTTCGGCCATATTGAATTCACGCAAACGAATCATCCCCTGGCGTGGAGAAATCTCATTGCGGTAGCCTTTACCAACCTGAATTGCACCAAACGGTAGCCGATCCCTGTTGTGCCTCAGTAAAGCGGGGAACGAGGTAAACATACCCTGTGCTGTTTCAGGACGAAGAAAACCTGGGCGACCAGAAGTTCCTGCCCCTATGGTTGTGTCAAACATCAGGTTCTGAGCGGTGACCTCGCTCCATGCTTGAGCCCCACAATTAGGGCACTCAGGATTGATGTTGAGAAGTAATGCCTGCAACTCTGATTTCGACAAAGCATCAGGATTTGGGTGTGAGGATTCAAGCAGCGTATCTGCACGGCTTGCTTCACCACATTCAGTACAAATCGTCATGAAATCAGAAAACTCTCCAACGTGCCCCGATGCTTCCAAAACGGCGTAAGGAGTGACGGTTGGGCATGAGAGTTCGACAATGTTGCCAAGAGCAAGCCAATGGTCAATCCATGTTTGATTCACACGATTACGTAGGCGACCACCCACAGGTCCGAAATCGTAGAGGCCTTTTGCTCCACCGTGGATTTCAAAGGCTGGCAAAATAATGCCACGACGCTTGAACATCCCAGACATGCGTTCCAGCCGGTCAACATCCTGTTGCATCGATTCCACGCTCATGCTGCCTAACACGAACCACCTTTCAACCTCACCGTCGATTTTTGCATGAAAAGCCCCAACCGTAGCGTTAAGAAGCACGGCGAAATGCAAGAATCATGGGGCAATCGATGGTGGCGATCATCGAAGCCGATTGCACGGGTTGTGACCTTTGCATACCTCATTGCCCATTTGAAGCCCTTCTCCCTTTGCTCCACTCCCCTGAAGGTCGAGAGAAGCCAAAGCGTCCCGTCGTTGTCGTTGAGGAACAATGCGTGGGTTGCCTCTCGTGCATAGGCTCGTGTCCAACCCAAGCCCTCCACGAAGTCAAGACCCCACCAAAAGCAGAATCATCCCCATTGCTCAAACCATCACCTCGACCCGCCACAGAAGTCGTAAATCGATGGAAAAAAGGCGGATTGCGCTGGGCCTGAGTGAATTCTTCCCTCAACCTAAGCCAATCGATGAAAACAACAGGTTCATTTACTCGTTTCGTGCGAGAGGGACTCACGGGCACGTGAGAAAAAAATGGCAGATATACACTATCTAGACCAACCTCTGGAAACAGAGGCTTTGCTGAAGCGGTTATGCCCCCCCGTTCGCAACTGGTTCAAAGATAAATTTCCAGATTTTACACGCCCGCAAAAATTAGCGATTCCAGCCATTATTGAACAAGAACACCTGTTGCTTTGCTCCCCAACCGGTTCTGGAAAAACATTGACTGCGTTTCTTTCAATTATAGACCAGCTTGTTCGTCGAGCCCTTGACGGGAAACTCGAGAAGCGTGTCTATTGTGTCTATATCTCACCAATCAAGGCACTTGCTAACGATATTCAACGCAATCTTCTCGGCCCACTTAAGGAAATATCTGACCGGTACCTCCCCGATCGTGCTCAAGAAATCAAAGTCGGACTCAGAACGGGAGATACACCACAAAGCGAACGACAAAAGATGCTTCGCAATCCTCCCCATATTCTCATTACCACACCCGAAAGCCTTGCCATTGCCATCACTTCACCAAGGTTCCAACCAATCGTAAGCGAAGTCGAATACATGATTATTGACGAGTTGCACTCACTCGTTCCAACCAAACGTGGTGTCCATCTTGCGCTCACATTATCCTACCTTGATACGCTTCTCACACGCCCAGTTCAACGGATTGGTATTTCTGCTACGATGGAACCACTGGAGACTGTTGCGGAATTTTTGGTGGCCAGCGATGACCAAGAAAGCCGGACAGCAGCAACAAAGGTATGCATTGCGAAGGTCTCAGGTTCAAGGGAATTGGATCTTGATATTTTGATTACAGATCCAAAATTCAGTGACTTATCAGTGATGAAAATATTTGACAAAAACATCGAAGCAGTAGCAGATTTAATTGCAGCACACAACACCACTCTTGTTTTTGCGAACACAAGGAAAATGACTGAAAATATTGTTCTAAAATTACGCCCCTACCTCGGCGATTTGGTCGCAGGGCATCATGGTTCAATGGATAAGAAAATACGTTTGGACGTCGAAAAGAAACTCAAACACGGGCATCTGCGAGCCGTTGTTACCTCCTCATCCTTAGAAATGGGAATCGACATTGGTTCGGTTGACCTCGTGCTCCAAATCGGCAGCCCTGGCGACATTGCAACAGCACTGCAGCGAATAGGTCGTGCTGGCCACCATGTAGGCGGAATACCTCGCGCTCGTTTCCTCCCCTCAAGTGTCGATGACTTGTTGGAGTTAGCAGCGTTACAAGCAGCGATCCAAACTGGCGATATGGACAGGTTAGATTTCCCAGAAAATTGCTTGGACGTGGTAGCACAATTCATGATTGGTCTTGTGATTATCAATCAAATTGACATTGATGAAGCCTACGAAATTATCGTGAATGCTTGGTCCTATCGAAATTTCGAATATGATGATTTCATTGAAGTTTTAGACATGTTGGAAGAAGAACGACGTGTATGGGTGGACTGGGAAGAAAACATCTACGGAAAACGTGGGTATTCTCGAATGATTTACTACACCAATATTGGAACCATTGCGCCAGACAATTCTTACCTCGTGTTCAATGCCGAAGGATCCATTCTGGGCCAACTTTCAGGCTCCTTCGTATCCAATTTACGAGGCGGCGACGTGATTCTTTTGGGTGGTTCAACCTACAGGGTCACCAACATCCAAGGCACGAGAGTCAATGTGGCATCAGTCACTGGCCATCGCCCAACTGTCCCATCATGGTCTGGAGAAGCGCGTTCCCGTTCAAGGGAACTTTCCAGCGCTCTATTGGACCTCATTGGCCACTGCATTGTCTCATTAAGAAGAGAAGAGGACCCACGTATTCTCTTGCGTGACGCCTATGGCCTATCCAACGATGTTGCGAACGCCATAGCAAGGCATCTTGAAGAGCACAGTTTCGATTCCTTCCAAGTTCCAGATCCGAACAGAATTCTCGTTGAGCAAGTGCTGACTGGCGGGCATCCAACCTACATGATCACCACATGTCGCGGCCGAGGATTCAATACCGCTCTCGGCTATTTCATGGCAGGCATCGCAGAATCCAACAACATCGCAGTCATCGAAATGTCATTCGATGAGAATGGATTGCTGATCCGAACCTCAGAAGAAGTCGACCCCGGTCAGATGTATAAGGAATTCAGAAATAATAACCATAATGAAGTCATAGAACGCTATGTGATCAACACTCAAATTTTTGCTAAACGTTTCAGAGAAGTTGCGGGCCGATCGATGATCATCCCAAAACGAATTGGTGCAGAAGAAATCAGCCCGCAACAATTCCAACAGAGAGCAGAAGCCTTGCTCAATAAACACAGAACCACGGATGATAGCCTTCTGATGAGAGAAGCGAAAAACGAAATTTTGTTTGGCGACATCGATATGAAGAGTTTAGAGGTGTTCTTGCAATCATGTGTACAAGGCGATGCACGAATTGTTCACAACAAAGTCACTGTACCCTCACGGCTTGGCATGTCATTATTCATGTCTGCATTTGAAGACTTAATGGCGATGAAAACAAGGGCGTATCTCGTCAAAGATATTGACCCCGCAATCTTACAGCGACTCCTTGGGACACGCAGTCTAGCTACGGAATTAACAGCTGAACAATTGGACAAATTTTACCTCGACAAAGCACCAATTCCAACCAATGCAAAGGAATTGATGATGTTAATGTCTCACGGAGGTGGACTTGATCAAGAATTCAACAACCCACTGTACAAAGAGAAACTCGCAGGCATCGACATCGATACCATTCGTGGCTGGGTTACTCAGTTATGTGCTGAAGGAAAAATTACCAAACTTGACGGTACGGGCTCTAAACAACTTGATGGAAAGTGGTTTTCGCCGTTCATGGCAGAGATTCACGGCACACTCGGTTGCCTATCGGTCAATGGTGGAAAGGATGTCACAGATTTGAGGGAATTGCACACTCGAGGGCTTTCTTACAAAACAGCAACGTCATTCAACGAGCGCACCCCTACCGCCTGGAGCGAGCAATCACTTGGCGATCCACACGAAGCAATGCGAGTCAAGATCATCGAATTGTTAGGCAGTGAAGGCCCTCATACTGGGGACCAGTTGGAGGAGCGTTTACCGTTCCCAAGAGCCATGGTGGACAAGATTCTACATGAGTTGGAAACTCGAAATGTTCTCTCTGTTGGATTCTATAAACAAACTGACGAAGCAGAATATATTCTCAAGATTGATGAGCATCGCCTGATCGATAGTTCAGAAGATGTGGTTGAATACCGCTGGGTACAAAATCTGGTTCTGGACAAAACATTCCAACAATATGGCGATGGTTTTTCTGCTTTCGACTCGCACGTCTTGTTCCAAAAACAGCAGGAACTTCTCTACAGGGTGACCGACTTTAGATTCAAAGATTGGCAAGATTTACAACTCGATTCAGACGTTATCATGGGCCGATTGCTGCACAACAGAATGGGCTACACAACGAAGGAAACCATTCCAATGCTCCTCGGACTCAAACCCGAACCTTGGGTTGGGCCAATGGAAGAAGAACTCCTCAAGCGAATTCCAATTGGTGAAAATGTAACCCGGCAAGAGATCATGGCAGATTTCCCAAAGGGCGATGAACATCGTTCCCTCCAACGTGACCTCAAGTACGCCATGTCGAATTTAGAGCGGCAAATGCTTGTGGTCAAACAATTCGAGGATGTACCTGGTAGGCGACGGCGCTTGTCGCTGTTCCACAGGGTTCACGATGTCTATGAGCCACTTGATTTCGAGAGCGCTCTTGTCGAAGTGATCCGCAGGATGGGGCCGGTCAAAGGCAACACACTGAGGTTCTATGTTACCCGATCGTTCGAGGACCTCACCGTTGCGTTGATGAATTTGGAAAAGTCAGGCCGAATTGCCAAGGTCATGGCCTTAGTGCCTGATCCTGAAGCGTTCTATTGCATGCCTGAAGAAGTCGAATTACTGCAACAACCTCGCCGTGAAGATCGCACCATGCGTATCCTCACACAATCTGATCCATATGTGTCTCGTTTCATTTGGGAAGTTCGTAGCGTTCTTGATCGAGGGTGGTACTTGCCTGTGTTCAAAGGCATTGATCCAATTGGCAAGGTCTTGATGTTCAAGGTCAATGATTACCTTGTCATCAAGGATTTGCATGTTCCTACGGCTTATATTGACGAATTTTGTGAAGCATTCAAGCTGCTGCTTGACAACCATGCCGACCAACTTGTCGATGTTGCGGTGCTGTCAAACTTCAACAGTGAACCAGTTTCGAGCCTTGGTAAGGAAACACGTGAAGCCCTTGAGAGGATTGGTTTCAAGATCACAGGAGAACGCATGATTCGGGGCGGTGTCGTTGACCCGCAACCTCGAGAAATTGCAGAGCGAGCACTGTTCCACCGTCACAATCTTCACCAAAAAACAAGGATGGAAAATGAAGTTATGGCGCTTCGTGAGGTCACCGAAATACGCGATGATTTTGCCCTTCGTGGACGCTGTGAATTGTACCGAGTCGACCTCAAGAGCATGGCAAGTGCAAATCGACTCCATCAAGGCATCAACCTACGCGGCCATCAAGTCTGGGCGACGTACGAACATTTCCAGAACTTGTTAGCCATTCGTGGTGAGCCTTTTGATGAGGATTTATGGGACATCGTGGAATTCTTCAGCAGCAATACTGATCCTAACCTGTTCAAGGAACGCCACGCATTAACTCAATCGGAATTTAGAAAATTAGTACAACCTTTGATTCGATCTGGCCATATCGTTCAAGACTTCCGTGGTGGTTTTAGAACCGTTCAACAACGTGCTGGTGTTGATCCGGTTGAGTTGCGTAGAGAATACATTCGTGCGCTTGTTCAAGACTTCCCAGTGATCACACTCAAACAATTGCTACGACTGGCAGGCACACCGTTCAAACCAGAAGAGATCAAAGCTGTCCTGACCTCATTTGAAGAGGATGGAACGCTCGTGAAAGGATTCCTCATCGATGAGTTAGACCAAGTCTGTTGGGGGCGTAAAAATCTACTCGAGGAAGCCAAAGATATCCCGCCAATCCGTGATTTTGTGCTCCCTCCAAGCGATCCAATCGCTCCATACTTTGCAGACATCATGAAGGAAAGGTTTGGTTTTGGATCAGCCTACTTGGTCTTCAAGAACGCCGAACCAATCGCTGCATTCAAGGCAAACACCAGAAACAAAATCATCGATGTCAAAGATTACGAAGGCTCGGAAAAGGCATGGCGAATCGTCAAGGAATTTGCTTGGGAACATCAAATGCCACTTCAAACAGAATTGCGAATTGGTGGAAAACGCCTGAAATGATTTTCCTTCAAAGTGTAAAAACAGCGCACCAGTGAGTATATATCGGACGGTAAGGAGTTCTCTCCATGCGAACCAAGGCAACTCTGCTTGTCATGCTATTTCTGTTGAGCCTTATGGCACCGATCACGCCTGGAGTGCATGCCCAAGAAGTCGAAGACATCGTCATCCTCGACACCGCAGTTAACCCGGCAAATAACCACACATATTACCTTCTGAGTGAGAGTTCTTGGACCGTTGCTGCGGAGGTGGCGCGTGGTTTAGACGGATTTCTAGTCACTATTGATGATGAAACTGAGAACCAGTGGCTGTTTGATACCTTCGCCTCATATGACAACACGTCTCGTCACCTCTGGACTGGCTTGTACGATGAGGATAACGATGGCGCATACCGCTGGCACAATGGAGCTCCCTTCTACTATCGAAACTGGGGTGCCGATCAACCTTCTGCAAGCGATGACGAAGGATATGTTCACATCGCCAGCACCAACATGGGCAACATTATGCCAGGGACTTGGAACGATTTGGAAAATGATCCTCAATACTTCCCCGTCTACGGCGTGGTCGAAGTCGGACCTGGTGCTGATTATTCGTTGAGGTTTGCTGACGAAGGCGACCGCATTGAAATCGAACACAATGAAGCCCTAAACATCAGCGACAGCATTTCTCTCTCCGCTTGGATTTACCCATTCCATGACGAAGGCATCCAATTCATCACGATGAAAGGCGATTATGGTTGGGGTATGTACCTCAACGCAGGTACACTGGCTTACTCATCAGAATACAGCCTTTCGCAACACCCTACAGCCAACACCACCGTCCCTGTTGAGACCTGGTCGCACGTTGAGGTCGAGGTGATCGAAGGGGTCGGTGGAGAATTCCGACTCAATGGAATGCCAGCCGGAATCATCAGTGCTGAACAGGCCAAAATTCCGATCGGAGATTTTGGTTCGAATGACTGTTTCACATCTGGAGATGATTGTGATGAACTGTTTATTGCCAGCATGGGCGCTGGATGTGATTGCAATTATTTCATGGGTATGTTGGACAACATCTCCATTGGAACAGGGATGTCGAATCTCAGTGACGAACCAACCTTGGTCTCTCATTGGAATTTCCATGAAGGTGAAGGTATGCTCACCAACGATGATGCTTCCAATGCCACTGGGACGCTTTTCGGAGCCGATTGGGTGATGCCAGATGGCACCATTGTAGCTCAAGTCATCCAAATCAACAACGATGAAGAAATCGAAGGCATTTCGGCCAACGCTGGCGACAACCTTCTTTTCTTTGCCGACCTTGATGAAATGACAAAGGAATTGTTCTTCAATCTCTTCCCCACTCAATTCAAAGATGAAGAAATCACAATCAACATCTACTTTGGCCATAATAGAATTCCAAGTTCTTGGGACAATGACGGTTCCATTGAAGCACTGTGGGGCTACGCATTTGAGGAATTTACTTGGCCAGATGCCGGTCCATGGTGGGTGTTATTGGTCCCCGAAACTGACATTCAGGATTACACAATGGTCGTCTCGTGGGACGTTGCCGACCCGCCGCCATCCGAGGATGAAATGACTGAACTTAACAATGGAATCCCTGTCACAGGCCAAACTATTGATGTAGGGCGCCAAGCAGAATTTGAAGATCGAGTCCTCTACTATTATGTCGATGTGGAAGAAAATCTCTCGAGTTTAACAGTGAGCACCTATAGCGGAACAGGAAACATCGACATCGGTCTGTCTTGGGGCACGGTACCTGATCCGTTCGATTTTTGGTTC
>DUIP01000113.1 GCA_013330285.1 Candidatus Poseidoniaceae archaeon | reverse complement strand
GAATTCTATTCGATTAACAAATCCATGATGTCCATGGGTTCTGGACCAGTCGCACTTCCAGCACCGCCCGGTAAAGCGTGTTCTGGGGAAGCAGCAGGTTGCCACTGGTGCAGCCTCGGTACTGATCAAGATGGTTCGATTGTGAATGATGAATTGTTGGCGTCGATTACCTCGACCCGTTCAATGGAGATCGCCTCACCGAGCCAACCTCTTTCATCAATCCCAAACAGAGTGCATGTCCATGGTACATTCACCGGTGCTTGGGGGCCATTGCCAAATCACTTTGGAGAACCGGTGCTTGGCGCTATGCTGGTTGCAGGTGGGGCACAAATAACAGTCGAAGAGAGCGAACCAGGTTCGTATTCTGCGCTGCATGATGGACCAAAAGGTGAGATTGTCATCCTGAATGCGCTCCCGGGAGTGTGGAGGGGAAGCCCCCGTTTGTACCTTGATTCGAAGAGTGAGATCCTCACCGTTGCGGATGCTGAAGCGCATTTTTCGAAATCAGGACGGGAACTGAAATCGGAAACAACAAGGATTGGGCTTCTTCGAACACGGGCAAATGTTGAGGGTATTGTTCTTAGTTTACGAAAACGCTCAGGGGTCCGTTTGGATGAAAAACCATGGACGATGTTCGCTATGCACCTTTGGGATGGCACCCATGTGGTCGAAATCGCAGCCTTCGGCTCCAGCATCTCTGGGCAGATGGAAGGCCTTCGCCCGGGCGATCGGGTCTCTCTCATGGCGGCGGAACTCGGTTGGCGTGCAGGTTTGCCTCAACTACGAATTGACAACCGAAAAACCCGATTGACCATCAAGGATTCCAATTCTTAACTTAGACTTTAAGAAGCGTCGGTTTACATTGCAGTGTATGCCTGTTCGACTTGCGGTCAAAGATGTGGATTCAGTTGGTCCATATAACCGCTTGAGTGCAAGCCAAGTCAATGCCTACAAGACATGTTCAAGGCTCTGGTTTTATCAAAAAGTTCTGCGGTTCAAGATGCCTCAGATTCCAGTGCTTTTTGTCGGCAGGGCTGTTGAAGAAGCGTTCTGTAGGATGCTTCAGGAATCTCCTGCCTTGTTGATTGACACAGCTTCCTCAGATACGCTTTCGAACATCCCTCTGGATGAAGATGGAGTGCCAAGCAGGAACTCAGAAGGCCCATGGCCAGCCGATCGCCTTCTTGCACTCCCCGTGAAGATGTGGCCTTCAGATCTTGAAGCGCTACGCTCTTGGGCTCAAAATCGACTCAAAGTTCACCTGCCATTAGCTCTGCAAGCTATGAAAGAAGAGTGGGAAAAGGATGAGCGAAAAGCAGGGGATTGGTCGAGTGTTGACCCTGAACGATGCTTGGATATGTGCCTCAAAGGATTGGAGATGCATCTTGCAGAAGTCCAACGTTGTCATGATGCCAATGGGGGGCCCAACCTTGAACAATGGAGAAAAGGGGTCCGTCCAGAATGGCCAGCTCCAGACGGCCGAAGGTACGAGATGTCCCTTCGTCACCCGCTCGCTCAAGAAGGTCCTTTGGCGTGGGTCGAGGCTTGGGAAATCACCCGTCCATGGTTTGTTGACCCGCATGCAGGCAAATTCGCAATGAATGCCATTCATCCTGAACATTGGTTTCAGGGTGAATACGATCTAGTCTATCGTTGGGATGGGCGAATCAACATCGTTGACCTCAAAGCCAGTATAGGTGCAGGGGACCGCTCGGGAAATTACGTGGAGCAACTCAGAATGTATGCCATGTTGTGGTGGGTCACTCACGATCGAGAACAACAAGTTGACGCATTACAGATCTGGTACTTGGGCGCCAATAGCATCAAAGAAATCGAAGTTCCAACCGTCGCTGAAATGGAAGTGATGGAATCTGATCTCGAAACATTATGGAAGCAACTCAAAGCGACCACACCGTCGATGGAGGACTGCCCTCCTGACCCAATGCCCATGAGGGGCTTCACCTCAGGCGGTGTACCAGCAGAAGCACCGATGGAAAAGCGATGCTCAAGTTGTGATTGGAATCTTGTTTGCCCGGGCGGCGATGGACCTGAACATCTTCCGGATGGTGGATCAGTACGTCTTCCAGGTTCCTCAGCCACGTTCGATCTCACGCCAATTCAAGAGCTCGAACCACGCATGACCCTGATCGCTGAAGTGTTCAGTATTATCGGGGGTGGCGATGGACGTCGCCCAAAGATAAAGATTGAGCAAGGTGGCCATTTCGCTACCTTGCAACTGCTTGTTGATACACATCAAGATGGTCAACCAGCATGGCCTACGGATCTTGCAAAGGGGGATAGAGTCCGGCTTGATGGCGTTGTACCTTCAGCGAATTACAAAGGTGAACTCCAACTCAAAGTCGACCCGCATGCAATTGTTGTCTATGCCGGAAAGAATGAGCATCTCGAAGCCACTTTGTTGGATTTCAGAGCCAGATGGAACGTCACGGGAAGGCTCGTCTATCGGTTTGAAAAGAAAGGTGTTGGCAGAAATGGAAAGTCATGGCATCGCAAGGGCATGATGTTGATGGATGCTCACGGTTCAATGAAAGTCGAAGGCTGGGCTGCGGATTGGGGCCCACAATACGATCTGGCAGAAATAGGGGATACGCTCGTTGCAGCCAATATAAGCCTCGATGCTTGGGCCATCGATGTCAAAGGACAAATCAATCGTAATTCAAAGATTCAGATCACTGAACGCGTCGACCGCTAAGATCAACCACCGGATGAGACCGTGGTTACGAGCAGTGTGATGTCGCTGTTGAGTGTTGTCGCATGAGGTAGGACGACGCCTTCATGGCTCACAATGACCGTTGATGCAAGAATTCCTGCCTTTCCAAGTGCATCCCTCACGCTTGCACCTTGCTTACACTCCACGGTGAGGTTGTGGTCTCGGCCTGTGAACTGGACCTGCATGGCTGTTTGGTGTAGCACCATGCTTATGACGGTGGCGCTAAACCCAAGTTTGCGGCCGAGATCGCATAGCCCGGTATTGCGGTGGATTCGAAATCCACTGTCCCTTGGAC
>DUIP01000228.1 GCA_013330285.1 Candidatus Poseidoniaceae archaeon | reverse complement strand
TCGAGCGAGTTGCAATGCCAACCCCTTCCATCATTTCCCGCATACCTTCTGTTCCAATCAACCATGTCTTGGTCACGGCTTCTTTTTTGAGCCATGCCAACAGGTCGTGTGTTGAAAGGAGCACATCATCTTCAACAGCAGGTATTCCAAAACCTTCCAATTTCTTCAGGTATTGGGTGACTGAACGGCTTGAATTATTCGAAAGAAAATAACGAGCAACGCCTTGTTCATCACAACGAGCTAAGAATTCCATGGCGCCTGGGATCAACTCGCCTCCGAGGTAAATTGTACCATCCAAGTCGAGGAATACTGCTTCAATACCATCCAGTGCTGCATTCATAGTTTCACCTCAAAAGAGCAATGTTTTCATCATGAACCAAGGCGAGTGCAGGTTTTCCTGTGCTTCTTTACTTGCGATCATTTCGGTCATCATTTCTTGCAACTCGGGTTTTCGTTCAGCCTTGCCAACAAACCAGTTGAGCAACCATGAACGGCGACTCAATTTTTGCATTCGATATGAATTGATCAGTTCCGGTCCAAGCACCCTCCAAACTTCTTCTTGGTAATCTGATGGGGTTTTGCCTTCAACGATATGCTGGGCGGCGATCTCACCAGTGACAAGCGCATTTCCAACACCTTCGCCTGAAAAAGGATCGACGAGTGAAGCAGCATCACCGACAAGTCGGATGCCATTCATGCTCGAACGTCGAGGGTTCAATTTCGATTTTTTACGCGGTGAACCGAATGGCAGTTGCCATCCCTTGGCTGAACCGGGGACCATTTCTGCTTCAGCAAAACGGTCCTTGAACATCGGATGGTTTGCAATCACGTCCGCTTGAAGGGCCTTCAATTTCTTCTTCTGTTTATCGAGCAATCCCATCACCATGCCGATGCCGACATTGACCACATTATCGGCAACGGGAAACAGCCAGAAGTATCCAGGGATGACAGAATCAACAAAGTGGATTTCGATGTCGCCGCTGTTGGTTCCACACTCCTTGACGTTGCGCCAATATTCACGGTAGCCGCCACAGTAATGATTTCGATCCATCATTTCTTCATTGTAACTTGATTCGACAACAGACCTTGCTACGGGGCACCGATAGCCAGCAGCGCCTACAAGTTCGCGAGTGCGGAAGGTGAATTCCTCGCCTTTACGGCCACCAATTCGAACAACAACACCAGCAGCATGACGGGCGTCACCAGCACCTTCGCCGGGGTCCTCGCCACCGTTACCATCATCAAATAGAATTGAGCGAACTTCGCCACCTTGAATCACTGAGCCGCCCGCCTCACGGACCATGGCCTGACAGCGCTTGAACAACAACGCATCGAATTGTGCGCGCGGTAATGAGTACCCCGCCTCGAGTTTCGCCACGTCTTCTTCGGGCAACGGAACCCTTACTTTGTTGCCCTTTGGAGAGGAAAACAAAATTCCAGTGACTCTGAAGTGAGGGGTTGATTCCAAATCGGCCTTGACGCCAAGTGCAGCTACGTGACTCAATGACTTGCCACCAACGGCATCACCACACACCTTATCGCGCGGCCAAACATCTTTCTCGATCAACAAGACCTTCTTACCAGCCATCGCCAAATAGCCAGCAGCCGATGAACCACCGGGCCCTCCGCCAACGACAATAGCATCGAACGTCGCACCATTTTCAGGGGCACCTCCAGTATCGATTGGTTGCTCCCAAACGCGCTCAGTCGAACCTGCGGCCTTGGTCATGGCCGGCACACGCCGCATTCACTCCTTGAGTGTTCGCGTTGAGGCGGTTGAAATGACCCCTTCTGCACCGTCAGCCTCATGCGCCGAATATGCGAGGCGCCCCTATGGGGGAGGCTGGTGTTGTCCAAGATTCGACCCCCAGCATCGAACCTATCGCCCCACGTCAGCGAAAGATTGCCATCGCTGCCCTTTTGGTTGTGACCTCTGTTTGGGGGGCCACCTTCATTTGGATGAAGCAGGCGCTGAATGAACTCCAACCAGAGATTGAAACATACGGCAGTAACAAGGTGGTTGGCGTTTTGGTTGCAGCACGATTTGCCATAGCTGCTGTGGTGATGTTTGCTTTCTTTCCAAAGGCAAGGGCGGCGCTTCGCCAACCTGAACAATGGAAAGGCGGCGCTGTTCTTGGCGGCTTAATGCTCGTAGGCTTTGTCACACAAATGATTGGGCTTGATGAGATCAATCCGGCAGTCTCCGCATTCCTGACCTCATTGTATGTTGTGTTTACAGCCTTGATTACAATCTTGATGACAAAATCCCAACCCTCGAGGGTTTTGATGTTCGGCGTTTTGCTTGCTACCTTTGGTGCTGGATTCATCCAAGGGCCTCCTCACCTCACATGGGGTTTTGGTGAGGCTCTCACCGTTGTCTGTGCGGTCTTTTTTGCCTTACACATCATCTACACACAGAAAATTACCCAAGCGATGGATCCGGTGGGCGTCACCCAAACATCGTTCGCAGTTGTAGCACTTGGCGCAGTGTTGATGACCTTAATGCTTGGCGGTGGGCGCAGTATGGCGGAATGGGATTTTGTCTTCGATGACGGCGTTTTCCTTCCTGTGTTGTGTTTGGGGATCGGGGGCTCATTCTTTTGCCTGCTTTTGCTGAACATGTATCAGCGCTATCTGCACCCGATTCAGGCTGCGATCATCTATGCGTTTGAGCCTGTTTGGGCAACAATGTATGGGCTAGGACTCGATCTTGTCGACTGGAGCTCTTGGATTCTGGTGGGCGGTGGGGCGCTGT
The DNA here is from genome assembly GCA_013330285.1 of Candidatus Poseidoniaceae archaeon. Taxonomy (GTDB): domain Archaea; phylum Thermoplasmatota; class Poseidoniia; order Poseidoniales; family Poseidoniaceae; genus MGIIa-L1; species MGIIa-L1 sp8160u. The sequence continues at coordinate 1,409 of DUIP01000228.1, read as the reverse complement.
TCCTTGGCAATATCGTGGTCGAATTGTTCACACACGCCGATTCCGAAGTCACACATGCCGATTCGGAAGAGTAAATGACGGGCAGTGTTTCGAGTCAAATGAGGGATGCTCATGGCCGATGAAAAATCAGACACCTACGAGGGCTTTGGAACGAAAGCAGTTCACAGTGGTACCAACCACGTTGGCGACGCAGTGAACACGCCAATTTTCCAATCCTCCACCTACAAATTGACAGATGAACGATATGCTGGGTGGGCGGCAGGTGCACAACACACCCTCCTCTATGCACGTCTTTCATCGGTGAATTCAGATGCCGTGGCACAGAAACTCACTGCAATGGAAGATGGCGAAGATGCAGAGACATTCGCCTCTGGAATGGCTGCAATTTCGACGACCTTGATGGCGTTGCTCAATTCTGGCGACCACATCGTTGCTTCAACCGACGTGTACGGTGGAACATACGGATTGATGACTGAAGAACTCCCAAGGTTTGGTATTGAGACCACGATGGCCGATATGCGCGACCCTTCCTCATATGAGGCGGCCATTCAACCCAACACGAAAATCCTCTACATCGAGACCCTCACCAATCCAGTGCTGAAGGTCTGCGATATTCCGGCTATGGTTGAGGTTGCAAAGCGCCACAATTTATTGTGTATTATCGACAACACCTTTGCCTCTCCATGGGCCTGTCAGCCTTTGTCGATGGGTGTTGATTTGGTGATTCATTCAACCACGAAGTACCTCGGTGGCCACTCAGACATCATCGGTGGAGCCGTGGTTGGTTCGAAAGAGTTGATTGCACAAATTTTCCCACGCAAGGTTCACTTTGGTGGCTCACCAGATCCACACAATTGCTATCTTTTAGAGCGTGGAATGCGAACCCTTCATGTCCGTATGCCGACGATTTGTTCCAACGCTGCGAGCCTGGCCAAGCGCCTCGAAGCACACCCTATGATTGAACGCGTCAACCACCCTTCATTACCTTCGCATGATGACTATGAAGTTGCCAAACGCGTCATGCCTAAAGGCACAGGAATGATTGGTTTCGTGGTCAAAGGCGGCGATGAGGCTGCGCTCAAATTCATGCGTGGACTTACGATGATCTACGAAGCAACAAGCCTTGGGGGTGTAGAATCACTGGTCGAGTGCCCATTCAATTCCAGCCACATGATGATCCCAGAAGACGTCCGTCATGCAGCAGGTCTCGTCCCCGGGTATGTCCGAATGAGCATTGGCATCGAAGACGTTGAGGATTTGTGGGCCGACCTTGAGCGCGGCTTTGCCAATGTTTGATCTCCTCGTTTTGGAGATGTACACATGGACACGACCGCATTGATTGCTTTACTCGTGTTCATCGTTCCGATGTGTTTTACGCCCGGGCCCAACAACATGCTATGCGCAGCACA
>DUIP01000006.1:3886-6700 GCA_013330285.1 Candidatus Poseidoniaceae archaeon | reverse complement strand
ACCGGAGGGTGAAGAAGAATGAGTGATGATTGTGAAATCACTGGCTTTTCACCAAAGCAAATCGCTCGTTGGCCCCACGTCCATAAGCAACTCTGTGGTACCCTCGAACTCCCTTCAATCGACACTGTCAGTGAAGAAGTCATCCTCAACATTGGAGAAGGCATTGAATCAATGCTGAAAACTGAAGGGCCATCTCAAAAGCAACTGAAAGCCCGTCATGGTTTATTCAAGCACCTCAAGCGCACCATTGAACATCGATTCAAAAACGCCGAGTTGCAACAATTTGGTTCCTCTCAATCTGGCTTGACCTTACAAGCAGGGGACCTCGATCTTTGCTTGCAATTCAAAGGCGAAGTACCATCCAAGGCCCTTCGTCAGGTCAACCGATTGCTCAAGCAACACGACATGGAAGACATTGTCATGTTGCCCCGTGCCAAGGTGCCAATCATCAAATTCAAGGATGAGCGAACCAAAATTCCCGTGGATATTTCCATTAACAACACCTTAGCTTTGCACAACACAGAGCTACTCAAGCGCTATTCAGCATGCGATGATCGAATTCGAAGCATCATTTTGGCGGTCAAGCATTGGGCCCTTCGAAGGGATGTATGTGATGCAGCATCAGGGACCTTTTCCTCCTATGCTTGGACGCTTTTGGCCGTTCAAGCGCTTCAACAGGCTCAACCACCTGTCGCCCCGGTTCTTCAGGCTGGTCAAGAACGAACCATGGTGGAAGTCGAAGGGACAACCTATGATTTGACCATGAGTGAAGTCGATGCCATCAGCATGGAACCAAAGAACAACCAGGGCCTCGGCGAACTGTTTGTTGAATTCATCTTCCAATACGCCACTTCGTGGCCGTTTAACGACCATGTCATCTCCGTCCGGACCGGCGCTCACCTTACTCGCAAGTCGAAGAAGTGGAAGCATGCCACGCCTCGTGCTGAAAAAGCAATCCTGATGGATCGCAAAACTCGCCTTGGCCAACATTCCCTGCCAGTGGAAGACCCGTTCGATCTCCAACACGATCTCAGCCGAGTGCTGCGACCTGCTGGTGCTCTTGATATCCAGGAAGAGTTCATTCGTGCCTGCATCGCCATGGGCGAAGGGAAGCGATGGGATGCGATTGTTGAAGCCAAAAACCCAGAACGATTTGCTCCTGTTGAAGAATTCGATTTGTTCGAAGATCTACGAAAGAAATCGGCATCTGAAGTTGCTGAACTGCTGAACGAGAACGCCAGCGCAATCGAAGCACTCGATGAGCGAATGAATGCACTGATCGAGGAACGCAAGCACAATGTACGCATGTCCAGAGCGTTGCGCGGCACCATCGAAGACACAACCGATCTTCGAAATGAATTGCGCACCATCGTGCGAACCCTCCGCCCTCGTTCAAAGCAAATGGATGAATTACAGAAGAACCGTGACGAGATTAACCAGCGCATTGGCTTGCCACTGTATCGGATTGAGGAGTTGCTTGTCGATGTCTATCAACAGTTAACTGGTGAAATCGATTTGTTCCAAGTGCCGTCATTGCGAAGAGAAGAAGACCAGTTTGCCTGGTTCTTTGAGCTTCAAGCCATGCATGCAGAAGCAACGAAGGCACAAGAAGCACACCAAGCATTCATCGCATTACTCAAGGAACAGAAGGAAGCAGTAAAAGCACTCAAGGCCAATGAAAAAGAGCAACAAAAGCACAAGGCAGAATTGCTGGAATCAGAACCTATGCTCAAGGACATGGACCTCAACTTCAGCGACGCCATGCAATTTGACAAGAAAGCCCACAAATTGCTCAAAGTCATCGACCAACGAAGGACTGAATTACGTCGATTGCGAAGGGAGAAGGGGCGATTGGACGCATGGGTTCGGATCAGTTCAAACACCTCGCGTGGCAACAAGCGTCATGGCAAAAAGGGCGGCGGAAAGAGGCAAAAGAAGTCTGGTTCCGCAGATTGGAAGCCTCGCAACAACGGCCCAAAACCAGAGGATGTTCAACAGCGGGCCGCATCCGGTGGTACGCTTTCACTCACGGACTTGGATGTCCTCCTCAACAGTGGAGGGCTCAGTACGGTCGCTAAAAAGCAGCCAACCGCCAAATCTTCGCGCCGACAGGAGCGCAAGAAGAAGATCAACTCAAGGAACCTCACACCCCACCGTGGTGAACGTTCCCAGTCCAAGAAAGGGCGCAAGGATTGATTCAAATGGGCAACATCCAATGGATTTTGGGTGTCGAACCAGCAACACTGCCAGTGGAGTGGCGCGAATGCGTGAAGGCATTATTTCTCCAAGAAACTGGAGAAGTCTACGCTGATGCCTCGATTGCCTCATTGCCAATTCCTGCTTGGGAAGGGAACTTGCTTCTTGTCGACATGGACCTCTATCCGGCACCTGAATCGTTCAAGGGTTTGATGTGGGCCCTTCCTTTTCTTGAACAAGGCGTCCGCATTGCTGCCTTTGCTCTGCAGGCAGATCAGCAGGGGCAAGGCTGGGGTTCACATGCATGGAATCATCTGGTCAAGGTGTGTCACGATCATCAGAAGAAGTTCATTCAACTGGAGGTGAAGGCCTCCAATACAGGTGCTCAAAGATTCTATAGAACAAGAGGTCTTGAAGTAAGGAAGCACCTCGAGAATTATTACAAATCTGGATTAGGCTACATGATGAACGGCCCTGTGCCCGCAAATGAGTCTTCCAGTTGAATGCCTACGAGGTCAAAGGTTAAGCGGCCCCTATGGCATCGGTCAGTTGTGGAACAGCGCGTGCTCGATGGGCTCTTGGCCACCGACGGGGTCATTCAGGTGGCTCTGCTCGACC
>DUIP01000006.1:0-3497 GCA_013330285.1 Candidatus Poseidoniaceae archaeon | reverse complement strand
GCGCATGTGGTTGGACCACTCGATGCATCCGGTGTCGATCGAATCACGCTTCAGGGCGAGAACGCTTGTGTCATGGCTGAACGACTCAAAGGGGAGCGAGTGGTTGTTCTCAAGTGCGAAACGGATGCTAATTTGGGCAAAATTCGCTCGGCTTTTACACAATCCATCGCCTCGCTTAACGCCTTATTTGTCTGAATTCAACCTTCAGAAAAGCCTCTGCGTGGAATGGTCAGTAGTGCATGCTCGTCAATGCCCCCTCAACGCTTCGCAGTGAAGGGATTAAATGGGGGTGTAAGGTCGCCAAACCGGTGAGAAGATGGGAATCTTCCACCGAACAGGTGCGATAAAGAATGTCTGAACTCAAAACTCAACTCGAAGAGCGACGCAAACTGGTCGATGGTAAAGCGACCAGCTACCGAACAACCCGTGACGAATGGAACGATAAATCGAAGACATTCACGGGTACGCGCAACGAGTTGAATGCTGAAGTTCGAGAACTGATCGTGCAAGTGAAGGAACAACGCGAAATCCGTGAACAAATGAATGAGATTGTTCGTGAGAAAAAATCTGCAAGGCAAGAAGCAAACGCTTCGGTTCGAGCGGCAAAGGAAATGCTCGAAGCCGCCAAGGGCCCCCAAGCTGCACCAACCCGTGTTGAACAGGGTCAGCGACGTGGACGCCGTGAGAAACCACCTGAAACAATCCACACACTTCGTCGTGAACTCAACCGACTCGAAAATGAATTCGAGCGTGGACGACACACTGGAAACAACGAAACAAAGGTCATGAAGCGCATGAAGGAAATTTCTGCGAAGATCAAGAAGATGAAGACCAGTGAAGAAGGCAACACAGAACTCAAGGAAGCCCGTGAATTGCTTCGTGTTTCTATGGAAGCCCAAGAGGCAGCTCACGAAGAAGTCACTGCAGCCGCACAGGCCGCACAGGAAGCCCACGACCTCATGCTCCAATGGAACAAAGAAGTTGATCGCCAGCGTGACAAGGCTGAGGCCGCACACCGAGAACTCCGAAAGTCAAAGAAGGAGGCCGACAAGGCTCACCACCTCTACATTGTCTCCCTTCGCTGCCTCCACTCCATTCAAGACATGCTCCGTGCCATGCGTGGTGCAAGCGCTGGTGTTGGACAACGCCCATCCGCTCGTGTTGAAGTGCAGGATTTGATGAGTAAGTTGATGTCTGGAGAGACCCTTTCCACAGACGAATTGATGGAACTGCAGCGATTTGACTGAACATCGCCCTGCGATGAGATGAAAGACCCCCCCGACCACAGGGAAGATTACCGAGGGAGAGCCCATGCTATCCAAAGATGAAATTGCAGCCATCGTCGATGATTACGATCGAATGAAACTCCGCATTGGAATGACTGCATCTCACTCCGCACTCGACATTTGTGATGGTGCCATTGAGGAGGGATTCCCAACCGTGGCCTATTGCAAAGAAGGCCGACACAAAACCTATGCGAATTACTTCAAAGCTCACCGAAGCAGTTCAGGCCGTGTAACCCGAGGTATGGTCGACAAGGCCATTGTCATGCCTTCATTCAACGATGTCATGAAGCCTGAGATGCAAGCTGAAATGCGCAAGCGAAATGTGGTCTACATCCCTAACCGTTCCTTCACCTCATACTCGGCCATCCAAGATGTTGAAGACACATTCAAGGTGCCTTTGTTTGGTTCAAGAAACATGCTTCGAATGGAAGAGCGCACCGAGGACCAAGACTACTATTGGATCCTCGATAAAGCAGGCCTTCCATATCCTGAAGCAATCGCTGACCCTCAAGACATTGACTGCCTGGTCATCGTCAAACTCCACCACGCCCAGAAGAAATTGGAACGTGGATTTTTCACATGTGCCTCCTATGAGGAATACCAAGAGAAATCAAAGACCTTGCTCGCTGAAGGCGTAATCGATGAAGCATCCCTCGCTGGTGCACGAATTGAGCGCTACGTGATTGGACCTGTGTTCAATCTCAACTTCTTCTACAGCCCGCTTGCAGAAGAGGGTGAAAAGTTGGAACTGCTCGGTGTTGATTGGCGATTTGAGTCATCGCTTGATGGACACGTTCGACTGCCAGCACCTCAGCAGATGACCATGCCTGCTCACCAACAAATTCCAGAGATGACCGTGGTCGGCCACAACACCGCCACGATCCGTGAATCATTGCTTGAGAAAGCCTTCGAACTTGGCGAGAAATTCATCACCGCTAGCAAGGAGCATTACGACCCGGGAATCATCGGGCCTTTCTGTTTGCAAACCTGCATTGACAAGGACATGAATTACTACATCTACGATGTTGCACCTCGTTTGGGTGGAGGAACAAACGTTCACGTCAGCGTTGGACACCCGTACGGAAACGCAACATGGCGAAAGCCAATGTCAAGCGGCCGACGCATCGCTATGGAACTGCGAATGGCTGCAGAACAAGACCGCTTGCTCGAAGTCCTCACATGATGTGACCAGTCTCAAACATCAGCGCTGAGAATCACGACCTTGCTTCACACTCAAGCTTGGAAGGTTGGGTAATATTGTTGGGTGTAGCCAAGGGCGTCCGCTGCTGGATAACCTTGTGCGAGCAAGCCTTCGTAGTATGTTCGAGCTGGGTCTGCAGCCACGGGCTGTGGTTGAGCAACTGGCGTCGCTGCTGCAACCGCAGGGGCAGTGTAGGCCGCTGTTGGTTGTTGAGCAACGGGTTGTGCGGTAAAGTCCGGCATAGCAACAGCTGCCGGTTGAGCGCTGAAATCAGGCATAGCAACGGCCGCTGGTTGAGCACCCATCGGAGGCATGGAAGGCATGCCGTCTGGCGACTGGTAGGCCTTTTGTTCCTCGTCGTTACGGCCGCGCAGGAAGAATGCACCACCAACAAGCGCAGCGATCAAGACCAAGCCACCAAGTCCATAGACAAGTGTTGAACCACTCGAAAGTCCATCAGACGATGGTTCGATTTCCTTGATCCAGCGAGTTGGGTCATCGACGTAGGCGTCTGCACCATCTTCGATGGTCCAGTCGACGCTTGGATTGGAATAGCCATCACCATCTTGGTCGTAGCACCCAATTCGGTCTTGGGTTGAATTACCGCCGCCATTGCTGCATGCGTCTGCACCATCGGCCACAGTCCAATCTGCATCAGGATCTGAATAGCCATCACCATCGGTGTCCAAGCATCCCAATCGATCAATGGTTGAGGTGTCTCGAACGGTAGGACAGTCATCAGGTGTAACACCTGTAGGATTGTCACCATAGCCATCAAGGTCTTGGTCGGACCATTGAGTTGGTTCATTCGGGAATGCGTCGCCACCTTGGCTTGGCATCCAGTTGATGTCAGGGTCAGAGCGAAGATCACCATCGGTGTCTAAGCAACCATAACGGTCAATGGTCGAAGTCCCGGCTTGCTCAGGGCAAGCATCGGGCTCGACACCGGATTGGTTGTCACCAAACCCATCACCATCAGCATCTTCATGCTGAGTTGGTTCCTGTGGGAA
>DUIP01000105.1 GCA_013330285.1 Candidatus Poseidoniaceae archaeon | reverse complement strand
CTGAGAACTGCACCTGCGCCATCTGCGCTCGACTTACAATTTAGGATGGCCACCGCTGGTGAGGGGCCGGCTTGGGTGGTTGTCGATGATGATGCGGAGCCGTTTGTTCGGCAAGGCCGAAATGTATTCCATGGATTTGTGCTGGCCGTTGACCCTTGGATTCGACCATCACAGACATGCTTAGTCGTGAACAAAAAAGGTGAACTGTTAGGCCATGGTCTGTCCAATGGAACCGTGGACGAATTCTGTGGTTTCAAGAAAGGCATCGCTGTCAAAACCCGGGGCGGCATCTCGCAGTAATCGAAGCACAGCACCTCCATGACGGAGGAGCATTCAAGGTCCTTCGCTTACCACACAACAGGTAAGGAGGTCTACAAGTGGTCGACGAACTCATCATCAAAACCACTGACCTCACCAAATCATACGGCCCACATGTGGCGCTTGATAAATTAAATCTGGCCGTAGAAAAGGGTGCTACGGGCCTGCTTGGCCCAAACGGGGCAGGTAAATCCACGTTTTTGAAAACAATTCTTGGACTTATTCAAGCCACAGAGGGTCAAGGAACAGTTCTAGGCCATGACATTCGAACCGAAGGTGATGCCATTCGTGCACGAATTGGCTACATGCCCGAATACGACGCACTGAACCCTGACATGGACGCTATCCACCAAGTGCGCTATTCTGGTGAATTGTTGGGAATGAACCCCACTGTAGCCTTGGCTCGAGCTCATGAAACACTGCAGTATGTTGGCATTGGCGAACAGCGTTATCGAAACATTGGAAGTTTTTCGACAGGCATGAAACAGGCGACAAAATTGGCATGCGCTCTCATTCATGATCCTGAATTAATCATTGCCGATGAACCATCGAACGGACTCGATGCTCAAGCCCGCGAATACATGATTCAAACCCTGACGACGACCGTGAAATCCGGCAACCGTTCGGTCTTGATGGCGTCGCACTTGATGGATGATGTTGAACGAGTTTGTGAAAATATTGTGCTGCTGCACAAAGGAAAGTTAGCCGCACAAGGTGCTATCGAGGATTTGAAAGCGATCGACCGAGAAATCGAGATTCACGTCTGGGGTGGCGCAACGCGCCTTGCTCAGGCCATGGAAGCAGACGGCCTTACTGTTCGAAGAGAAGGCCGGGTGATGAGGATCGCTCACATGGGCGAGGATACCACCACACGTATCCTCCGTTGTGCCGCTAAAACTGGCGCTCAAGTTCGCCGGATGCACGAATACGAGGCTTCACTCGAAGATCTCTTCTTGGTCATCATGGAAAATTTAGGTTATGAAATCAAAACAAGCGAAGATCTTCTCGCTTCTCCAGCTCTTGCTCGAAAGGTCGACGCACCAGCGCACATGGGAGGTGGAGGTGCGTGAATGAGGAAGAGACCATCCCCGAACAATCGATTGAGTTTGGTGCTGAAGCACCTGTGACTGGACAAGGACGGATGGAGGCCGCATGGGGATCAAGCGAGGGTGATGAGGATCTTTCGGCGACCGAGGTTTCACAACCTACCTCAACTGGCCATGTTTTCGAGCAAGTCTACAAGCCTTGGAAAGGAACACTTAATCCTCGTTGGATGAGAAACTGGGCCATTCTTCGCCACCATCTCCTTGGAATCTTCAAAAAGGGCCACAGGCCCTGGGGGATGCCGACACGTTTGTTCATTCTGATCGTGTTCATTGCTTCGCTTAGCGATGCGGCGTTAACACTGCTATCAGGCTTGGTTGGTGACGGCACCCTCCACCAACTTTGGGGGGTAAGCCGCGATAATCTCTACGGCCATGTGCTCGGTTTCTTCCCTCGAAATGTGCTCTACTATCCAATCGTGGCTGCGCTTTTGGTCGGTAGCGTAATCTCGGAAGACCGGCAACATGGCACCTCTGCACTGTACTTCTCAAGGCCAATCACTCGTTTTGACTATGTAGGAATGAAATTTGTATCCGTAGCGTTGATTCAATCGTTTGTGGTGTTGCTCACATTGTCCCTGTACTACTTTGCCGAAATCATCGCCCTTGGACGTGGTTGGGCTTGGATCATGGACACATTCCCTTTGTTTTTAGCGGCCTTTTTGTCAGGCATGGTGCTTATTTTCACATACACAAGCATTGGCCTGTCACTGTCCAGCGTATCCAAGGGCAAGTTTTTCCCTGGAATAGGACTGTTGTCGATTGTGCTTGGGACCAAAGTTCTGGCCATCTTGGTTTCAACACTCTTTGATCGTGAAATTCTCTACCTGCTTTCGCCCTATGACTGTATGGCTCACGTGGGTCAAACGATGATTGGAACGCAACCCACCTACGACCAATATTCTTGGACATGGTCCCTTGCTTCATTGATCGCAATGAATGCCATTGCCTTGTACACCTTAAGCGCACGAGTGTCTTCAATGGAGGTGACTCGAGAGTGATGCCTGATTTTGATCAACAGGGGAAGGGCCAAACCAAGGCCTGGCAGCCCGACCTCAGCGCTCCAGCGGTGCTCTTGGAGGGAGTGTCGAAATCGTATGGGAGGATCTTCGCCCTCTCGAACATTACAATGGCCCTTAACGGCGGCGTGACTGGTATTCTTGGAATGAATGGTGCTGGAAAGTCAACCATGTTCAAACTCCTGATGGGGAAGCTCAAACCTAGCCAAGGGAAAATCCGACTCTTTGGTACGGACCCTTGGAAAAACCCTGCGCCTTACGCACGAGTTGGCTTCGTACCGGAGCATGAAAAAATGTACGACTGGATGACTGCACATCAGTTTGTATCCACTTTTGCCAGACTCAACGGACTCACTCGCGCTGAAGCAATGTTGGAAGCGGACCGTGTCTTGAATTTCGTTGGTCTTGCCGATGTTGCTCACAAGAAAATTGGACAATACTCCAAAGGAATGAGGCAACGGGCAAAGATTGCTCATGCGCTTGTCAACGACCCTGAATTGATTATTCTTGATGAACCACTGCAAGGGTGTGACCCCCTCGCCCGAACAACCATCATGAATGTCATACGAGAACTCGGCCGCATGGGTCGAACTGTCATTGTGAGCAGCCATATTCTTCAGGAGATTGAACGGATCACTGAACAAATTGTGATCCTCCATAATGGCCGTTTGCTTGCACTTGGTAACCTTCACGCTATACGTGATAAGCTGGACCAAATCCCGCACAGGATCACCATCGAGGCCGAAGATGCAAAGGCCTTGGCCAAAGATGT
>DUIP01000174.1:571-2505 GCA_013330285.1 Candidatus Poseidoniaceae archaeon | reverse complement strand
GGATCGCCAGAGGTACTCTATGGCGACACATTATCAAGACTCGCTTCAAAATTCAACCTGGAGATGGTCGCCTTCGATGCGTGTTGGGTAGATGTGGAGGTCCTTTTTCTTCGACATTTTTCCGAGCAACTTGCCGTAGGGAGGATAGAAGGGGAATGGCGACCATTCAACCAACGCCCCATCGCTCAATTGGTGTGTGGTTTGGTGCAGTGGACAGCGAATGCAATCATCCTTGATTTTGCCACCTAAAGCAAGTGGCCATCGCATGTGGCGGCACAACCCCTCTGTTGCAATAAAGGAGCCTTCGATGTTTCCGACCATGAGCACCTTGCTGCCGATGGTGACCATTTTCGTCTTACCGGGTTTTAATTTCTTGATTTTAATTGCATTTTTCCAGACCATGTCATCACTTCAGTTTCGTACCTTCGCCATACCGCCATCGAGATGGAACACTTGCCCAGTCAGGTTGTCAGGTGCTTCACATAACAACCAGCGCATCGTCGAAGCGATTTCTTCGGGTTGATTGATTCGCTTGAGTGGAATCATGCCAACTGCAGCATCTTTCATAGCTTCAGATTTTAGAATCTGACCTGCTAAGCGCGTCTCTGTTAATCCAGGTGCAACTGCGTTGATTCGTATGCCTCGTTGGCTGTATGTTGAGGCGGCGGTTCGAACCATTGACTCAATGCCTCCCTTTGCTGCGGCGATCGCTTCGTGATTGATGAGCCCCAATGACGCTGCCACGCTTGAGGTGAAGACCAGGCGGCCACCGCCACTTCTGAGCATTGCCTTACAGGCCGTCGATAGCGTGAGAAAGGCACTCGAGAGGTTGGTATGAATCACTTCGTTGAACGCATCGAGTTTGACCGCATGTGGCGGGCGAATCAGGAGGGAACCAACAAGGTGGGCCACGCCATTGATTGTGCCATCGCCCTGTTCTTTGGCAGTTTCAACCGCTTTAAGGACAAGTTCCGCATCTAAAGCATCCCCTTGTACCACCAATGCGCCACGGTTTTGCAGGCCACTGCAGCGTTCTGCATCTCGAGCTAAAAGCGTCACTGAATGGTTTTCATCGAGCAATTGACTTGCTAAAATTAGAGCGATGTCGCTGCTTCCACCAACGATGAGATAGGATTCTGGCATGTCCTTGATTCATTCCTTGGGCCATTTATACTTCTGTTTCTTGGGCGACGCGCGACGTTTCGAGTTCAAACCACGCCCTCCATGCGTCATTATGACAGCAGACATATACGCATTTTAGCCCCCGCAAACATCATGGTTGTCATGAGTGACGTTTGGTGGTTTGTTGGACTGGGTGTATGGTCGGCAGCAATTGTCATGGCGATCAAGCCGCTTCATGCCTATTTGGTCAACAAAGGATGCGAAGATATGGTGGCGGTGTATTACAACCGTAAAGTCGCACATATGCTTGCAGGCGGGGTACCGATCTTGGCCTCTCCAATCGTCTTTACAGATCCGATGTGGCCGCTGCTTGGGGGTTTGATTGGGGCGGCTGTGCTTGCAAGCACCCACATTTTAGATCGAAGGCTTTGGTGGATGCAAACCGAACAAAACATGAATGATGCAACCTTTTCATTGATGTTGGGCTTGTCGGTGTTTGCCTTGTGGACATATTCTGAAGAGCCATGGCTTGCTATTCTCCCTGCTTTTTTCATGGCCTTCGGCGATGGTGTTACTGGGATCATCCGAAACAAACTCTTCGCTCGAAGAACAAAGAGTGCTTGGGGAAATTTAGGCATGGCCATCGTATGCTTGCCGGCTGGATGGGTGATCGGTGCATCGCTGACACCTGCCCTGCCACTATGGGGTGCCCTCTCTGGGGCGGTTGCTTCGTTTGTAGAACGGTACGAATTTGGGCCAATCGATGACAATGTATTGATTGTGGTGGCGTCAAGTCTCGTCCTTCTTCTGGG
>DUIP01000174.1:0-245 GCA_013330285.1 Candidatus Poseidoniaceae archaeon | reverse complement strand
GTCCTTCTTCTGGGCCTGGCCATTGGGCCGTTGTAAAAATGGACAGTCGGACGGTGTTCAGCGGTCCCGTAACTTTCGAAGTTTGTCTTGTAATGCAGTTCTTCGTGCATCCTTTTGATCGGGGGTGCCCTCGTCTTTCTGCCCTAAACGACGATCAAAAACACCGCGCTCCCAGACGTGGACATCACCGTTTTCACATCCGACAAGAACTCGATGTTCCTTCGCATCGATGAATCGTGGATGAA
>DUIP01000077.1 GCA_013330285.1 Candidatus Poseidoniaceae archaeon | reverse complement strand
CCAAGCGGCCCACCTACGCCGCCTAAACGCCCTGACAACCTTTGAGGTGATTCAATGAGTGACGGATTTGCAATGGAACTCTGTGGCAATAAAGCAGCTTGGCAAATTGTTCCTGAGGGCATCACTTCAATCGACCTCGAGGCCGTTGGCGCCTTGATTCAATCCTCAGGATACACCGTTGGGATTCAGACGAGGTTGTGTTGGACCTTTACGGGGCCTTGCGATCTCACCCTCTACCCAAGTGGAAAATTGTTGGTCAAAACTGAAGACAAAGCCCTTGCAAGCGAGGTTGCATCACTTCACACCCAAGAATGGGCGCATGCCTGAGGTGAGGCCATGACCGTGATCAACGACGCCCTCGTTGCGCATTTAGAAGCAGGCGGCGTTATTGCGTACCCGACCTCAACACTTCCGGGACTTGCGACGTTGCCAACCAGTACAGCGCTCGATGCGCTTTATGCACTGAAGCAACGACCAGCCCACCAACCTGTCAGTCTTGGCGTACATTCACTTGATCAAGCGAGTCAATTGGTCCATGTCCCGCCCATCGCCCACGATCTCTTGGACGCGTTTCCTCTGGGGTCTCTCACGCTTATTCTTCAAGCCGTGACGCCACTCGACCCCCGTTTAGGCGGCCATCGGGTTGCGGTTCGTGTGCTCGCACACCCAACAGCAAGAGCACTCGTCCAACACGTAGGGCCCGTGACGGCCACCAGCGCCAACGAATCTGGCGTTACACCTCTTGAATCCGCTCAAGCTGCTGGCGCAGCGCTTGGATTGGATAAGGATTCTATTCTCGAGGGAAGTTGCCCAGGAGGCAAAGGCAGCACCCTTGTTTCCCTTGAGAAAGACCCATCCCAACCGATTGGATTTTCGGTAACCATTATGAGAGAGGGCGTGGTACCTGCTAACGAGGTAGACGCATGGAAGTTGAAGAGAGTCTGAAGTATTGGCGGGATGCAGGCCATGTCGCTCGACGGACCCTTGAAGCAATGAAGCTCGAACTCCAACCTGGAAAAACATTCCACGAGATCATTGAATCAGCGGAACGGTTCATTCACAGGCACGGTGGAAAACCAGCGTTTCCTGGCACCATTCATACCAATGACCTTGCAGCACATTTCACGACCAACCACTCGATTGAAGGGGTTGAGGGCTGGGACGGAGAGACCGTCCTAGAGAAGGGCGATTGCGTCAAGATCGATTATGGCGTTCATATCAAGGGGCACATCGGAGACAATGCGTTAACGTTTGAAGTTGGAAATACCAACAATCACACCGAGCAGATCAAAGCGGCAAAAGAGGCGAGGGACGCAGCGATTGAAGTGATGCACCCTGGAACACCTTGGTACAAGGTTGGTGCAGCCGCAGCCCAACCATCGATTGATGCGGGCTTTCAACCCATTCGTAACCTCTGCGGTCACCAACTCAAGCCTTGGGAACTCCATGCTGGCGTTTCCATCCCGTCCTATGCTTGCGGCTCAGAAAACCGTGGATTCAGGGGCGTTGTTGAAGAAGGCAGTGTGTACGCCGTTGAACCATTCAATACAACCGGTTCTTCAGGGTTGATTGAAAACATTGGATCCCCAAGTTCATCAAACATCTACCGTGTTACAGGACTTACTACGTCTCGAAAAGCGAGGGCAAAGGGCCAACTTAAGCCACTTGGGGCACAACTTGCTCGCAACCTCGAAGAACGGTACTCCACCCTGCCATTCGCTGAGCGGTGGGCCTATCCAATGCTTGAGAAACCGTTCCCCGATGCGGATGAGGCAAGCCGTCAAAGCAAATGGAACGCCCTTGTGAAGAAATTGATCAGCATACGCTTTTTGGAAACCTACCATGCACTTCGTTGCGTGGATGGCGGCAACATCTGTCAATTTGAACACACGGTCTACATTACTGATGGCGGTCCTGAAATTCTCACCGTAGAATGAACGCGTTGAAACCTGTTCAGTGGACAGATGTCCATTTTTTGCTTGAAAACCAATATAAACCGCGAGTGCCTCGGAGTTAACGAACAGGGCTGCTGAAGTTCATGTTGAGTGCATCCCATCCCCTCCGCATTACTCTCACCCTGTTCACCTCTAACTCACTCCAGCCTTGAGGCTATCAAATTGTAACATTCTGTTGATGGTTACAAATGTGGAAACATTCGCGCTGTCCGCGCTTACAAATCCTATGCTCTACTCCCGCTGGCGCGCCAGATCCAAAAAACTAACATTTCAAAAAATGCGCTAAATCACCTGTTTTAGGGGGTTACCGCGAAGAATGGAGGCATTAGAATTAAATAAGGCGGCTGCGGTAGGGCACCTACCCCCGATTTCGGGAAGGAGGACAAAAATATGAAAAACGAAAAAATGAACGATGAAGCTGTTAGCCCAGTTATCGCTACCATTCTCATGGTCGCAATTACTGTGGTTCTTGCTGGTGTGCTGTACGTGTGGGCAAGCTCCCTCGCAGAAGGCAACACTGACGGAAACCTTGCTCTGTACCAATTTGGTGCAGAAGACGCAAACGGTGACACAACAGATGGAACTGACGACAACTTGGTCCGTGTGACCATGAGCCAAGGCGGCGACCTAAACTGGGCTTCGATCTCAGTGAAGATCTCTGTCGACAACGGCGCACCTGTCACTTGTGACAACCCTGGCGCAACTGGCGGCTCCTGCGGCCTTGTTGAGTTCGGATCCACCAGCGACCAAGTTTGGTCCGTTGGTGACGGTGTTACCATCGTCGAATCTGGACAAGACCTTTGTGCAGCAGGTACAACCTGTGAAATCAAGGTGACCATCACTGACACCCGTGAAGGAAAGACTCTCGATGAGTCCACTTCCTTCGCTGAGTGATTACTTAGGTAATCCTCAACGTTTGTGAGTAAACACGTGTTCTGAGGAACACGAGATCCGCCCCTCCGTGGACTTCGGTCTGCGGGGGGGCTTTTTTTATTTTCAAATTCCTACTTTTGTTTCGCTGCGAGCACGCGTGTATCTGCATGCTGTTCCCACATGTGCAAGGAACGTCCTCTGAAACTGGTCCACATCGCAGCAAGCAGGTGTTCAAATCCTGTGAGAATGGAACCAACAGTGGTCAGGCCAGGAATTCGCATACCGTTGCGATGGAGGGCCCAAGCCGTCAATCCAAACAATTCACACATGGCTAGGCTTCCATGCAACACCGCCAAGCTACCGATGGGCATGCCCCACACCAACACTGTCCCCCACCGAAGCACTGCTGCAGTGGCAACACCAAGCATCAGCAATGGTGCCGTGAGGTGAAAGTGGGCTTCTCGGCGCAGGATGAGCGAAAAGTCACCGATTCGGGAACTTCGCCAATGCTTTCGATGTCGAAGCAACAAGCGTTGTAGGCCCTGGGCTCTTCGAATCTTTTGTCGTCGTTGCCCTTCATGCGTGGTAGGAGCCACATCTTGGAATTGTGTCTCTGGATCGTGGATGCTTCTCAACCCATTGAGCCTGACTTGAGTTGCGATCTGTGCATCGTCAGCGTTGCTCCCCGTATTGAGCTGAGAGGAATGAAAGCCACTTGACCGCCACATCATGAGCGAGCCTTCGAGGAACGGGGTGCTGTCATGGGCCGACTCACCTTCCCTCAACAGTTCGAACATATCGCGATGCACCTGTTCTTGTTGGACCCCTCCACTTCGTTGTGCAGATGCACCAACTGCGCCAATGGTTGGGTTTGCAAACCAACCTTGTAAGCGTTGAAGAGCGTTTGATTTCAATTG
>DUIP01000088.1:1290-2611 GCA_013330285.1 Candidatus Poseidoniaceae archaeon | reverse complement strand
CCTGTCAAAAATATTGCAATCGAGGCGTCACCAGTGAGCATTTCCCTCGACTGCATTTCATAAATTAGAATTGCCGCAGCCACGCTAAACACCAGCGCATACCACAACGGGGATGTTGCTCCAAGAACGATGCCGACAGCGACCCCTCCAAAAGAGACGTGCGCCAAACCATCACCGATCAGCGCTAAGTTTTGGATCAGAAGAAAGGTTCCAAGAATCCCAGCAACAACAGTGACCATGATGGCTGAAATCATGGCCCGTTGAAACATTTCCATCGTGAAGAAATATGGGAAATACTCACCTGGAATCATCCAAGCAATGGACTCCAGAAATGGGCCAATAACTTCCAATAGACCTGTCCCCAACCCCATCATTCGACCTCCTTTGAATTCGGTTCATCATGCACATTACCTATGCCGCGCAGGTCGGCAAGTTCGACCAAATCAGGAAATTCCTCTGTTGTTCCGTCGAAGCGAATCGACTCTTCGAGGAAAATCATTCGGTGTGCAGTCTGTCGTATTGCGGCCAGATCGTGTGACACCATCAGAATTGTCTTGCCTTCATCGTGGCATAGACCATCCAATAATTTCAGTAATGAATTTCTAGATTCTCTGTCAATACCGACCAAGGGCTCGTCGAGGATGATGAGTTCCGCTTCAGACGCCAGTGCCCGCGCAATGACAGCACGTTGCCTCTGTCCGCCGGAGAGACGACCAATGTCGGTGTTCTTTACATCCTCCAAATCAACCATTTGAATGGCCTTATTCACTTGCTGACGGCGCTTTCGATCAACCAATTCGAGCATGTTTTTTGAATTCACAGTTCCAAGCTGAACCAATTCTCGGACGGTGATTTTGATGTCCCTTGGCAGATTTGATGCTGCTTGTGAAACCCACCCGATTCTGCCGTGCAATCTCCTTGACATCGGTGGTTCTCCAAAGATTCGCACTGCTCCGGAGTGGAGTTTTAACACACCAAGAATGCTCAACAGAAGTGTGGATTTTCCGCTGCCGTTAGGTCCGACAAGCCCAACGAATTCACCCTTCGATAATCGAAGATCGATGTCTCGCAGGATCATCTTACCAGAGCGACTCACGGATACATTGTTGACATCCAGTATGAGGGCGTCATCCCATACGTTTCCGACCTTCATCGACTTCATCGCAAAGGACTCCAGTCTCTGTTCGGCATGTTTCCTATTTTACATCAATGGGCGCGGTCTTGGTCATCAAGCGCTTCTTGCTCTTGTATACTCAAGCAACATACGTCCAATGAGGAGGAGAAAAGCCCCTCCGACAAAAACGATAGGAACGAGGTCAAC
>DUIP01000088.1:0-890 GCA_013330285.1 Candidatus Poseidoniaceae archaeon | reverse complement strand
GAGACAAGGTTCTCAAGGTTCTTTGTCATCATCGAGAGGTAGTCATCAGTCGAGTCACTTGGTGCCATTTCCATGGTGTAGAGGATCTTGATTTCAACACCAGTTTCATCGACAATGCTCTGGACCGAGGATTGGTCTGTGTATTCCTCAACAAACAGGACAGTGATGCCCTCTTCCTTGATGAAGTCAACAACCTTTGCAACGTCTTCAGGGGATGGTTCTCCCTCAGGGTCGAGTCCATGAACTGTCATGAATTTGATATCGTATTCCACAGCGATGTAGGAGTAAGCGTTGTGGTTTGCAGCCACCATCTTTTGGTGACCTCCAGCCATACAAATTCCGTCTGCACCAAAGGCAGCATCGAAGGCCACATCAAGGGCAGTGAGTTGTGCCGAGTAGGCATCTGCGTTGGCCTTGAAGTCCGCTTCACCATCAGGGAAAGCGGTGGTCAGACCGTCCATGACCACTGTCACTTGTGCCTTGAACGCCAGTGGGCTTAGCCAGCTGTGTGGGTCGTAGTTCAGGGATTCTTCAGCATCACCATCATCGTGGCCGTCTTCTTCGTCAGCGTGACCGTCTTCGTCGCCGTGATCATCGTGACCGTCTTCGTCGCCATGGTCGTCGTGGTCATCGTGTCCAGCATGGTCGTCATGTCCTTCATGACCGTCGCCAGCCATCATGAGATGGAATTCAAGGTCGGTTGGGTGTGCGAATCCATATTCGCCCTCAGCCTCAACGTGAAGTGTCACGTAGCCCATTGGTGGGTTTTCCCAAGCATCTAGGTCTTCGATGAAGTGTTCGAGTTCTGTCAAATTGAGCAACCCGTCGCCATCCATGTCAGATTCGTTGAACATTTCCATGAGCATTTCTTCTTCATGTTCGTCGTGTGC
>DUIP01000049.1:4579-4755 GCA_013330285.1 Candidatus Poseidoniaceae archaeon | reverse complement strand
TGCCGCGCCCCTCGCCGAGCATAGTGCTCAATCAAGCGGACCGTATCCTCAATGACATCCGCATCGACTTCCAATTCGCGCAGTAAATCGATTCTTTTTCCGACTTCATCCTCGCCATTGAACGACGTGTCGAGCGTCGCCAATTGTTCGATCAATGCGATGCGTTGCTCAAGCAC
>DUIP01000049.1:913-4224 GCA_013330285.1 Candidatus Poseidoniaceae archaeon | reverse complement strand
CTGGGGTCTTTGTCAATTCGTTCATGCCATGTGTCCATGACCAAACCGGCATGTTCGAATTTTTCGATGCGTTCAATCGATTCCAATTCCATCTGTTTCCATTGTTGATCAAGGTCATCAACCAAATCGAGAAATGCTTCAGTGTGTTCGAGAACGCCCGCACAATGCGATGCCTTTTGTGCGGTGTCGGGCCACACCCGTTCAATGACAGTATACCGTTCAAGTGCGACAAGATGTTGTTTCAGGGTCGCTTCAATCTCTGGCAGGTTTGCCTCCCATTCCAATAACTCGCCCGGTCTTATTCCGTCGTCATGAGGGAATTTGATGCCTTTAGCCCGCCAATCGTTCATCAGATCATTGAGCATCGCCATCCGATGATGCAAGTTATCTGCAATCGATGTAATTTGAAGCCGGAGGCCCCCGATATCAGCAGTTTGACCTTGTGATACGAGGTCAACCCGTCGTTGTTCATGATGCGCTGCCAACTCGGCATCGAAAGGGGCGATTTGTTCAGTGATAAGGAGGCGCAAATCTTCGTGTAGATCGTGGAGGTCATGCAAGCGAGCGACTTGGTCAAGTCCATCGATAATGTTCATCTGGTCGATGCCTTCAACCTCATACCCTGCTTCACCAAGCATAGCGATGGCTTTGTTGATGGTTGCACGTTGACGCATCTCATCTTGTTCGATGGCTTTGAGGGCTTGCTCAATAGCGTCCGCCTCACTTGGATAGGCGAGCAAAGGAAGCATCACCACCGTCGATGGTTTCGAGGAAGGATCGAGTTGATCGAAGCGCACGAGCATGGCGGCGTGCATTTCATCCATCCCTTCATCTCGCCAGTCTTCTTCAGAGCGATACAAAGCAGGCTCCCATGGACGGTGTTCTTTCGCCCAAAGCTCGTAGTCATCCAGCACTTGTTCCGCATTCATCGGGTCGTTGAGTTCGTCAGCCCATGCAGCAGCCATTGCTTCTGATGCGGGGCCGGCGGCGTCGCCGAGGTACGCTGTTCGATGCTGAAGAGAACGGGCAAGTTCAAGCGCATATTCGAGGTAAAGAATCCGTTCACTTCCAAGTTCTTGATCCTCGCCGAGGTAGTCTTCTACATTCGCAGTGACCCATCCTTCTGCGTCCAATTCCATTAACAAATCATAGTACCAAGGATGCTCAGAAGATGGGCCGCCCACTTCTTCCATATTGGTACCTCAACCCCCCAAGTCCTACGAGGGCCTTTCAATGTGAGCAAGGATACGACTGTTTTCATTCGATTTTACACGATTTGAGAAAATCCCAAACCCGGCTCTTTCTTGTCCATGGCGATGAAAAAAAGGTCAAAAAAACCACGATTCAAGCGCGGAATGTTCCGCAGACCATAAAGGTGCAAAGATGAGGTGAGGCTCAATGGAACCTATCACTGCTGCATTTGGCCTTGCTTGTATTGCTGCAGGAGGCGGCGCGGGTTTTTGGTTGAAGAAGGTCGATGAACGCCTGACTGGAGTCAATGAGACGGCTGTTGTTTTGCAACAAGCCCAAGCCGCCCATTTCACCCATCTCAACAATGAAGTTGCAACCCTACAGGGCCAAGTGCAACAGATGACGGATCTTGTCGCTGCACTTCGTGCAACTCACCCACAAATGCACGGCTCAATCCTGGCTCACGAAATCATCACTGCACTCGAGAAGGCACAGCCAGAGGATCAAAGCATCATCGGCCAAGCCCTGTCTGCTTTGGAATCACTTGTTTCCTCAATTTCCCTCGAGGCGAGCGTGGGTGATGAAAACCTCCTCACTGCGACATCCGCCTCACTCTTGGGCCGTTTGCTTGCCGCCTTTGATTCACGAGACATCACCCCAGCCACGCTTGGATTGAGTCCTGTCGCCGCCCATCGGCTCGGGCACGCCTCGCTTCTGCTCGCTCGTTTTGATTGGGCAGAATCCAGTTTCGGATTAGCATACCAATCCTCACCGGGCAATGCCAACATCCTCGAAGCGCTTGAGCACATTGCTCTGTTGAAAGGCGACGACGAAGTTCGAAGGCACTGGCTTGAAGCCCGCATGACCGTCCATCCCGATCAACCAGATTTACTCCGCTCCCACGCTCACCTGTTGGCTAAACTTGGTGATGCTGAAGCCGAACGAGATGTTCTGAGATTAGAAGCACTGGGCGTCGATACTGCTGCTGACCGCTCCCTACTTTCAGGACTGCGCGCACGTGCAGGCTCCCGTTCTGAAGCTCTCGAGGCCATCGAACAAGCCCTTGCTGAAGACCCGAACCAAGCCCCCGACTGGTTGAGTTATGCACAATTGCTGAATGAATCTGGTGAAGCTGGAAAGGCACATCAAGCCGTCGAGCGCTGCCTTGAATTGGACCGTCAAAACGGAGAGGCCTGGGGCTTGTTAGCACAACTGCTCGCACCTCACAGCAATCGTTCCAAGGAGGCGTTGAAGGCTGCTACACACGCCGTCGCCCTCGATGCAGGAGGCACGGACCTCGTGTTCCTCAAGAGCGATTTACAATTCACCGAGGGTAAGGTCGCCGAGGCTGAAGAAACCTTGGAAAAGGCACTTCTCAAAGACCCCGCAAATGCAGAACTTCGGGCTCGAATGGCTGGCCGAAAACTGATCACTGGTGAGTATGAAGCCGCCCAGAAATTACTCGATAACACGCCATTTGGAATTGATCATGCACTGCTCCACGTTGTTGAGGGGCGCCTTCACCTCGTTCTTTGTGACCGTGCTCGAGATGGTACCGGTCAAACCGATGCCTCACTGCTGGCCAATGCGGTTTCTTCGTTTGAAGGAGCACTCAAGTTGAACAGGGAACTTGGCGTTGCATGGCTCGGACTTGCTCGCACGAAGCGTCTGCTCAAGGACCTTGAAGGTGCAACTGAGGACATCAACAGAGCAATGCGATTGCTTCCAGATCAAGACCCATCCGCCTCCATAGAAGCAGCTCTTCTTGCTGTTGAAATGGGCGACTTACCATCTGCGTCAAAACACATTGATGCTGCAGATGTTCGTGGCAATGCGCCAACGGTTTCGTATGTGCGAGGGAACATCGCCATCGGCGAAGGGCGTTTCCAACAAGCGCTTGAACACTTTACAGCCACATTGGATGCAGAACCGAATCACATTCGTGCCCGGCTCAATCGGTGCTCGACCTATCTTGTCCTCAATGAGCCAGCCAAAGCACTTGATGACAGTCAAATCCTGATCGACTTGGCGCCACAACTCATGCTTGCCTTCTTGCGAAGGTCTGAATCATTGCGGCACCTTGGCGAATGGTCACGTGCTTTGGAAGATTTGAAGCACGT
>DUIP01000049.1:0-508 GCA_013330285.1 Candidatus Poseidoniaceae archaeon | reverse complement strand
CGCCCTGAGCGAGCCGAAAACCCGTTGAACGAAGCCATTCTTTTGGAACCAAATTACGCTCCAGCCTGGCACCAACGCGGCCTCATGTACATGCACATTGGTCGCAATGAGAACGCATTGGATGATTTCCAATCCGCCGTCCGCTGTGATGGTAAACATCTTGATTCCCGATTGCGAATCGCTGCAATTCACCATCAAGCAGAACGATTTGCGGAAGCAGAAGTCGCTTGGCTCGCGGTTTTGGCTCAAGATCCAGACCACACCGTCGCCCGAACGAGGCTCGCAGAGTGCGAAGGGAACTTGGCCAAAGTTTGAGTGAGTATCGCCGATTGTATTCTCAAAGGATTGATACAGGCAGGTTTCTTGCCAAAGCCATGGGCCTTTGGAAGCACAGCACACCTGTCGTGGCGTTGTTGTTCTTCCTTTTGATCGCTCGAGAGATTTATCCATACATCGATCCGGTCAATGCAGAGGCGCTCGATGGTTACACGATTGAGAAGGTTGCATC
>DUIP01000215.1 GCA_013330285.1 Candidatus Poseidoniaceae archaeon | reverse complement strand
ATGGTCAAGCCCACACCTGCGCCAATCCCGAGTGGTTTTTGCATCACATTGGGCAGAAGTGGAGGTGCTTTCCTTGGCTTAGAAAGATCGATGCTGACATTCGAACGCTTGTCCTTTTCTGTAGCAATCATGGACTGAAGTTGTCGCGACGGGTTATAGTATAATCCCCGGTTTGTTGGAAACCGGGGTAAAATCACACACTATGGCGCGAAACCGGATTCTTGACGAAGTCCAAAATTATACCAATCAAATGGCGTTAATCGCTTCTTCGTGATGGGTCAACAAGTTTCGTAGCTTGACCTTCATCGATGGCGTCAACATGTCATTGTCAGTTGACCACTCAACAGGATCGAGGATGAGGTTCGCAGCAACTTCGTAGCCTTTCCAAACTGGTGCTTTCATGTTGTTGGCTTTCAACTCATTGAGCAACCAAGCGTTTGTCTCCGGTCGTGCGCAGATGTCTGCATCGCTGCCTGAAACATCAACGCCAGCAGCCTTGAGTGCTGGTTTTAGACTCATCATGTTTGGGTGAACCACAAGGAATGTTCGGAGCATGTTTCGGCCGTCAAGCACGGCTTGCTCGACAAATGGCGAGAGTTTGAGGTTCTCTTCAAGTGGAGCAGGTGAGACGTACTTACCGTTCTCAAGCTTGAATTGACTCTTCACACGTCCGGTGATGGCTAGGAATTCTCCGTTGAGTTTACCAAGGTCACCAGTTCTGAAGACACCGGGCTCAATGATCACTTCATTGGTCGCTTCTTCGTTGTTCCAGTAGCCCATCATGACGTTCGGTCCGTGGACAATGATTTCACCTTCGTCAGGTCGCTCAGGATCGTCCCATGCATCGGTATCGATGGTGACCTTGACGCCGTTAGCAACACGGCCAACGCATCGTAGTTTCGAGGTACCAGGTCCAGCCCAGCCGTTAGCGGCCACAAGTGGCGATGTTTCGGTCAGTCCGTAGCCTTCGTAGCAACTGAATCCAACCATTTGGATGAATTCAGCAACATCAGGTGACAGTGCAGCAGCACCGGACATACAGAATCGAATATTTCCACCGAATCGAGCACGAACCTTGGACCAGATCAACTTGTCATAGAACTTGTCAAGGACACCCTTTGGAGGTACTGCATCACATTCAACACCAGCCTTGGCAATGCGCTTTGCAGCGTGCTTCCGGGCCTTTCCAGAAAGGAAACGCTTCACTGGAGAGGCAGCAAACTGGCTGTTGACACGGTCATAGAACTTGTTCCAAACCCGTGGAACGGCAAGAAGAACTGCGGGCTTGATCTCAATGCACTCGTCAGCGATACGTGTTAAGTCCGAGATGAGGTTAATGTGAACACCACAGCGAATCATCCAATGAAGGTCAAATGTGCTTCCAAAGGAGTGAGCCCATGGAAGGAAGGCGGCGTTTTTGTCACCGACGTAGACCTTGAAGGCGGATTGAACACACAGAATGTTGGAGAGCGTGTTCCAATTGCTGAGCATGACGCCCTTTGGGTTTCCAGTTGTACCCGATGTGTAGATCAAGGTGTTGAGAGCAAATGGGTCGTCGGCCACTTCGAATGTGTTTTCGGATTTGCGACCAAGGGCCACGAATTCAGTCCATCCATGAACAGCGATACCTTCTGGTGGCAATTGGTTTGCAGGTTCTTCACCCAGCAAGAGAATGCCAGCACTTGGCCAGCCACTTGCTTCCTTTGGCATGTGTTCAACAAGCTTGTCCAAAACGCCAGTGTTAGCCACAGCAAGAAGGGTCGGGGTTGAATCATTGAGGATGTATGCCCATTCGCCGCCGTGCTGGTGGGTGTACATGGCAGTGTACGCAGCACCGATGGCGTTGGCGCCATAGGCAAGGGCTGCCCATTCGACGCTGTTGTCAAGAATGATAGCGACACGGTCACCTGTCGAGACGCCGAGGTCTGCGAGGCGTTGGCCTACTGCGGTGGCGAGGCTGCCAAATTCGTCATAGGTGATGTGTGTTCGTGGCATGCCCTTTTCAGGTATGTAACCGAAGCACTGGTTGGAGCCAAAACGCTCAACGCTGGTCATCAGCATTTGGTAAAGGGTGCGCGGATCGTCACCCTCCGGAGTCTTCCATTGTCGGTCGTCTGGTTGTCGTTCCCAAGCCATCTGCAGTTCTGCCATGTACAGTAAGTGTTGCATTAAGCACTTGAAAGGTTCGCCGGTTTTCGATGGTGGCTAACAGCCGTTTCGTTGCAGGCAAGCCACGACGTTGGTCCGCCAATCAGCACCGTCATTTTTGTTGGCTAATGGGCTTGCAGGGCTTGGATGCCAACAGGTGTCAATGATGATTTGACGACCCGTCAAAGTTGTTCCACTCCCCTTCTTTGGGGCATTAAACGCTTTTCGAGCCCGTTCTTCGGCGTACTTTCCAATGCCGATGATATGAGTGATGCCTAACAGGTCCACCACTTCCTTGAGGTGATCATCACACGCATCTAACACAGGAGTGATGATGGATTTTGGTACCTTGTTTGGCGTGATGTTCTGTCCGCGCTCGCCAAGCAAGAGCAGTGGGCAGTGGTTGACCACGAAGATGTGCTCGAAGGTTTTTGTCGCTGAACCAAAATACGTCTCCATGAGGTTCCACAATCG
>DUIP01000211.1:6456-10704 GCA_013330285.1 Candidatus Poseidoniaceae archaeon | reverse complement strand
CTTGATCAAGATTACATCGATGCCTCGACCCCATGGACGGAGCGGAAGGCCCTGCGGGATGAAGAGGATGACGTGAAAATTATCGATTCCGTCCTTGGATTTGACCTCAATTTAGAGCAATTGGATGAAGAAAAGTCTGCCGATGCAGACCTTCCTGAATTACCCTACAAAGCGCTTCCACAAACTCCAGAATTTGTTGCTGCTGCTGAAGACCGCCAGCCAACCGTCGTCAATGGCGCCTTTTCGGGCCTTGTGGGCCGTCTAAGGGACGGGAAAGGCGCACCAGAGCCAGAGGAACAAACTGGGGCCGAACTCTGGCTTTCAGAGGGGACCGATTCACTCCCGTCCCTCCCCTCAACTCCAATGGATGAAGAAAATGAGGAATCTGCAACATTGATTCATGATGAGGTTGGGTTGTTTGAGCCTGAATTTGTACCCGAAGCCGAAGAGGATTCACATTTACTTCCTGAATTGACCTTACCTTTGGACAATCCTCCAGTTGTGACCCCTGAACGACCAAACCACGATGTTGATGCCCTTGCAACTGTTTTACAGAATTTTTTGGTGGCCATGTCAAGCGGCTCCGAACCTTCACAAGTTGATGGCTCACAGCGAGCTTTCATCGATGCTTTAGCAGGTCTACAGCATAGGCCAAGCAAGGATCTTGAAGAATACATACTGGACGTCACACTCCTCTCCAATCTGAATGCTAACGAAATGGCCGTTCTTGCTGTGGCTCAGCAACGAAAGTTTTCCCCATCCGACAAAGAATTACTTGCAGATCTTAGGGTCAAGCGTTCCCGACTCTCGCAAATCTGCAGTCGTCTGCTCAAAGGTGGTGTGCTCAATGCGAGAACTTCTGGAAGGCAGCGCTTCTACACCATGACGCCCACTGCAAGAGCCCAACTTGAAGCCTGGGGCGTCCAAGGGGGTGAAGCCTGATGTGGACCATCACATGGTCGTGGCAAGCACCAGGCCGTATTGCTGCTATGACTTCGGCAGAGGGAGGCATGGTCATCAGCAGTGGGCTTGATCTGTTCATGCTCGAAGACGACGGTTCAGTACGATGGCGCATCGAACTCCCATTCAAGGCACACGCACTTAGCGTCAATAACGGTGTTGTGGCTGTCCTTGCGGCTCATGGATTCTATGTGCTCTCTACGAGCGATGGTTCGATGCTCAGCGAAGGTAGGTCGACGCAGGGTGGCTTCACGGACGTTTCAGCCCGCCCTGGAGGTGGTTGGATTCTCTCTGGTAGGCAAGGCCACCTGCATCTCTTTTCACATGAAGGACGAGGTATACGGCGCTTGGAAAGTGGAAAAGTACGACGTTTACTCGGTTGGCTTGACCGCGAACACATGATGTGGCAGGCTGATGATGGTCGACTTTGGTGCGCTCGTTTAGCCCAAAGCGACATGAAGCGTTGCCTCGAAGATCGAGTTTGGAGTTGGGTAACTCCATTATTGAACGGTCGAATTTT
This sequence comes from Candidatus Poseidoniaceae archaeon, assembly GCA_013330285.1. GTDB lineage: Archaea > Thermoplasmatota > Poseidoniia > Poseidoniales > Poseidoniaceae > MGIIa-L1 > MGIIa-L1 sp8160u. The sequence continues at coordinate 9,224 of DUIP01000211.1, read as the reverse complement.
GATGCAATCCAGCGATGGTGGCATTTGGGAAGGCGTCCCTCATCCCTTTGGATGGGATGCGCTCGAGCGCGTGGAATACGATTCACTTGAACCGATGGAAGGCGTCAGAAGCGCTGATGGTTGGTGGGTGCTTGGTATCGAAGGCCATCTTCACCATCTGTCAAGCAATGAAGGCGAAGCTACTGATGTGCTCGGAGAAACAATGAATCTTGGAGATCTGCTCTCTTCGCTAACTCCTGATGCAATGGCGACAGCAACACGCAATGGGCTTGTTCGAAGATGGACAGCCCCTCACCTTGCTCAAGCAGAACGACAAGGGCGGTACGAGGCTGCAGCGGAAGCGGCACTTGCCAAGAATTGGGAAGAGCGTCGATCCCTGTTTGCACGAGCACAAACAGCCGAAGACGAAGGCAGGCTCTCTCGAGCAGTGGAGTTGTATGGCGCACTTGGGCGAACAGAAGATGTTCGTAGACTCTTGAAGCGGCAAAAGGAGGGTGGAGAATGACTGAATCGAAAACTGAGGTTTCGATTGAGCGTATTGAGAAGTACCTCGATATTACTCGGAGGGCACGCGCCAAAGCAACACCAATTCACCCCGAGGGTTCGAATGAAGCATCACAACTCGCCATTATGATGAGGATGGCTGATGACTATGCTTCTGACGCACAGCATTTTCTCAAGATTGGTGATCATGTTCGCGCTTTTGGCGCCATCAATTATGCACATGCATGGATTGATGCTGGTGTCAAATTAGGATTGCTTGATGGGCATGGCGATGACGTTCTGTTCACGTTGCCATAATCACAGACTTTGTGTCAATCGCTGAACATTCTGTAGTCCATTTTGCATGGCGGTGATCTCGCGCTGAATTTCGCTGGTAAAGTGTTCAATGCACAATTCGATGCTCTTGCTCAATTTGTAGATGTGAGAAGGCCTTCCTCGGCCACTTGCGCCTGTGCTCTGAATTTCAACCAATGAGCGCTCGTTGAGCGTTTTGATTGCGGTACTGATCTCCGGTTGTCGGAGTTCACACCGTGTTTGCAGGGTCTTACTCGTTGTAGCGCCATGGGTGTGAAGGCAGATCATGACCCTCACTATGTTGGTCGGAATGCCAAGCTCAATCAGGGCATCAGCAAGGTCCCTTGCTTGTTTGTTGTTCAATCCAAAATGGGTTTTGCCCGAGCCATCGGCAATCGTCTCAATTTCAGACATGGAGGTAAGGCGAAATTAATCCTATATGAACTTCCTACCGGCATGATGATGATTGTTTGCTTACGAGGGTGAAATTGAAGCCTCTGGAGTCGAGATTCCACTTGGCTCGCCCAATCGGTGCTATTTATTCTATAGACCTTCAAGTAAACTCAATCTTTTCTTTTTACTTATTTCAACAACAGGGACTCCACGCTCGAATAATCTACGCTTAAGTTGGCCATCAACGGTTAACACAACCATGGCGTGCGAGTGAGCAAGGTGAACGAGCTGATCATCGGTATGTTCACCGGCTTCGATTGGTGGTTCAATAGGGGATGATTTTGCGATCAACATGTCCAAAAGTAGACTTTTGGAGCGTGGGCGCTCGTTGTGTAGACGTTCGAGTTCTTCCAAGACCTTGGGAAGAAGTAACACTTCTGGACGGCCTAATAAACGTGAAATTTCGCTGTCAAAATTCATGCCTGAATCGATGACTGCTACCCAACCACAAGCATCGATGAGGATTTTTTGCATGATTGTTTCCTCCTCTGTTTGACGAGGCATGACGCCCGTCACTCAATCGTTCCGTAGCCAATTAATCGCCATCGAGTACCAACTCGCCTTGAGAGCGAGACTCGTTGTCCGGGGTCGGCGCAAATTGGTAGACGTAATTCAAGGGTAGCCCGACTCTTTTCTGCGTTCCGTGTGACGCCGACAGAGGTAGCAGTTGCGACGTTGACCATCAACATCTCATTGTTTCGCAGAGGGTGTATTTTTTCCGGAGCTTCGCCTTCACCAGCCACCATGGTTTCCATGAGTTTGACTGAAACGTTCATCGATGTGCGGATTTCGGGTAAATCTCCTTTGCGGGCAACGACTTGACCTGAAAGGTTGTCAGATGTAGTGATCGATGGGTCAAGCATGGTTGCCATGCCACACAGGCCACCTGCATGCATTGTGTCCAAATTGAGACCACCTCCTTGCATGCTGCTCACAGTTGCTTCGATTGGTTCCCAATGAGTCTTGTTTCCTTGCTCGATTTTGCGACCTGGACCGATGATAATTTCATCGCCAAGGTCGAAGGTACCCTCGACAATGCTTCCGCCAATCACGCCACCTCGAAGTTTCGTAGGACGAGTCCCCGGGCGGTTGATGTCAAAAGAGCGTGCAACATGCATGATTGAACGCTTGTCGCTTGATCTGTCAGGGGTAGGAATGGTCTTCTCTATGGCATCAATGAGGATGTCAAGGTTGACGTCATGATGAGCGGAGACAGGGATGATTGGTGCACCATCGGCAATTGTTCCTTTGAGGAAGGAAGTAATCTCTGCATGAGATTCAAGGGCCCGCTCTCGAGTCACAAGATCAATCTTGTTCTGAACGATGACGATATTTTCGATGCCAGCAATCTCGAGCGCCATCAAGTGCTCTCGAGTTTGCGGTTGTGGGCATGTTTCATTGGCAGCCACCATCAACATGGCACCATCCATAATCGATGCTCCAGTGATCATAATCGCCATCAATGTCTCGTGGCCAGGAGCATCAACGAAGGAGACGACACGCTGCAGCTCATCTGG
>DUIP01000211.1:0-6057 GCA_013330285.1 Candidatus Poseidoniaceae archaeon | reverse complement strand
TTGTAAAATGCGGTATCTGCGTACCCGAGTTTAATCGAAATACCCCGTTTTCGTTCTTCTGAGTGAGTGTCGGTCCAAACACCAGAAAGTGCCTGCGTCAGGGTTGTCTTTCCATGGTCGACGTGGCCGACAAGGCCGATGTTGACTTGTGGTTGTGCTGGAAGCGCTCGTGCCATGCTTCCCTCACTCCATTATCTCGAAAGCCCTCTCGGGTTTCACTCCGACGCTTCTTCGCTACCTGCGGCGAGGATGTCAGCAAGGGACTTGTTGCCCGAGTCGATGACTTTGAGATTGATTTGACGGGTGTCTTGGTTGATGGTGTTTCCACGGAAGTTTCGTCGCTTGCGCAGTCCATCTGGCTTGTAGCGGAATCGCTTCTTCTCGCCACCTTTGGTCTTGAAGACGAGGTTGTGGCCCTTGAAACCAGTGGACTTGGTGACAAGAACTGCTTGTCGGGAGCCACCTTCAAGGTCACGTCGGAGTGGGGTTCCTGTCTTATCGGATCCGCCAGTGATTTGCAATTTGTAGCCAGAGAGGGTTTGTTCTCCTTCGCCGACAAAGATTCCATCGACTGTGTCACCGATTTTCTTACCCAAAAGTTGAGCGTGGTTGTTTCCACTAATTTTGAGTGAATAGGACTTGCCACCGCTGGCAGGGTCCGTATCATTGACGACGGCGACGAATTCTCCTTGTTGTCCAACAGCCATATTTACACCTCTAGAACGACCTTCCGAACATCGACCCGTATTTAGCCCCACCGTATGGAGGCAAACGGGTTTTTGGTCATCGGATTCTCTTTTTCAAGAGCATTTCAAGCCGACTTCCGATATCTTTTGGTAAGAAATGAGGCATGCTCAGATGTGTTGTCCTGCCTCGCCCTCCCCCGATTGTAGCCACTCGGGAGACGGTTAACTGACGGGTTTCAAATTCCTTGAGATACTTCCAAACTGTGGTGTGACTCTTCATTTTCACCTCATACTCTTCACAGACGACCGCATACAATTGTTCAACGTCGCCAGTGGTCATGGTTTCTTGATTTGACAATCGTCTGCACATGGCCAGAAGCACCAGCATAGCATGGGCTGTCAAATCGTCGATCACTTCCAGATTGCTACCCACAGTCGCAAGGAGCGTGCTCGAAGGTTCGTGGATATCGTCGATGATGATATGTGATTCATTATGCCCGTCTTGACGGAATTCACATCGTTCGACCGCAGCGTTGAGCAATTCAATGACCTTTCTTGCATCCCCTGTGTGCGCCGCTTTTTCGGCGATCAATCGAATGATTTCGGGTGACCAGGTGCCCAAGACAAGACCAAGTTTTGCTCGTTGTAGGGCAATCGCTTCAAGCCCATCCACTGAATATGGACTGATTCGAAGGTGGTTTGATGCTCCCATACGAGAGATGACAGCTGTTTCGAGCACATCGAGCACTTGCTCCTGGCTGATCAAGATCAGCGACATGGTACCTTTTCCTTCTTGGTCTTCGTCGATTCGAAGCAATTGATAGAGCAGGTCATCGCCACTCCTGCGAAGCATGTGGTCGACCTCGTCCAACACGACGATCAAGTGTGAAGATTCCCTTCGAAGCAGTCGTCGTAAACTCAACAGCAACTCACCCATTGAGAGACCTCGGTCTGGGTGGCCTGGGTCCAGCAAGTGGAGGATTCGTTGAACAACCCGCATGCTGGTTGAAGCATTTCTGCAATTCACTTTGACAGACCGAATGTTGCGCTTTCCAGCAAGATGGCGTTGAATGTCCCTGCAAAACGTATCTGCAAGAACAGTTTTCCCACTTCCAACAGGGCCAGTAATGACGACGCGTCCAGTTCCTTCAGGGTGAGCCAGCGTCGAAAACTTTGATGCAAGTTCCCGCTGAACCTCGTCTCGTCCAACAAGTTCGGGTGGCATCCAATCGAAATCCATGACTTCTGGGTCGGCAAGCACTGAGCCAGCCCCAATTCGGTCAAGGTAACTCGTCATAACAAAAGAAGGCTCACGCCAACCGTTCTTGAACATACGGTTGAGAACCAGCATCAAGATGTCCGTTTTGAAACATCATTGGTGCTTGTTCAGGGTATCTCGTCGAATTGATATCCAGTTTCCCACTTCTTCTCTCCAAGGGCAACTTCGAGTTCGAAAGGCGTGATTAGTGGCTTTCTGTATCGGACGGCATCATCGATCGCAATTCGAGGGCAAGCCGTGTTCACAAAGGCGTCGACGGGATAGAAATCAATCAAATCTGGCCCAATATGTTCCAAAGCGAGCAGGTAGCCCTTTTTACCGTGTTTTTCGAGCATGCGCTTCATTCTCAAAGCCAAAGTTCGGCGCATCTGACCTGGTTTTTCCCCAATCAGGATACCAAAGCGTTGCGCATCACCACTGGCCATAATCAGGCCAGAGCGTTGCCGAAGGATGCGCTCGATTCGCTCGAGTGACATTTCTTCAGCATCGCCCGTGTAGGGGTCGAGCATGGCCAAGGGTTTCCCAGTGTGCAGAACAAGTCCGATTGGATGGAAATCACCTGAACCGAGGAACAGGTAATGGCCAATTGAGTCATCATCGCCGGAATAGTTGCATCCTAAGACTTGACCTGGGAATGAAAGTCTCGCACCGCCAATGGGAATCGTCACATCATAACCGGCTTTTTCCAAACGATCATGGAAATCTGGAAGCAGATGCAAGTGCTGAATCGAACCAACCAGGCCGAGTTTAGTGCCTGTGAGTGGAGCCATGCGGCCGACAGCGTCTAAGAAACGCTCTTGTGCTTCTTCTTCAGACATCTCTTCTGGTGTGGCTTGATCGGCAAGGCGCTTCTCTGCAATCGCTTTGTGAGCATCGAGGAATGGAATCACTGGTGTCAACTCAGGATCGCCGTCATAGGTCACGTCGATGAATTGGGTCGGCATTCCTGAATCAATGTTCATTTGAGAGTGACCCATGTGGGCGACCAATTCCACACCCATGAGTTTCATTTTATCGTGGACAAGATCGCATGCACCGTAGCAAGGGTCTGCAGCTAGGACCACTTTAGCGCTGGTTTCGGTTTCGATGGTGTCCATCATTTCCAATGCCTGCATCTTCAAACCTTCAGGAATCTGAAGCGCAATCAAGCGATTATCATTCGCTTGAATCCGTTCCATTAATTGGTCAAGTTCGAAGTCGTGGCGGTCCAAGTCCATGGTCGTCCCTATGCGAGGGGCTCGCCGCTCCCTCATCAATGCACCCTATGCTCCAGCGGGTTCATCATCAAGCAAAACAACGTCCGCACCATCCATTTCGAGGCGGACAAGAGAGTCGATGTTGATCTCTGGGTAATCTCGTTGGAGTTGTTTCAAACCAGGTCCTTTCTCAACCACTACGAGAATGTGAGCAACCGTCGCGCCGGTTGCCCGCACACCTTCGATCACCGCTCGGAGCGTACCTCCTGTCGAAAGCACATCATCCACAATGGCCAACCGTTCACCGGGTGCAATGTCGTTGAGGTACATCGGTTGTTTCGAGTATCCAGTCGCTTGATCGATGACAACCTCCCCTTCGAGACCGTAAGATCGCTTACGTCCAATCACCAAAGGAACGCCTGTGCGAACACTCAGCGGCGCCGTGAGCGGTAGTCCCATGGCCTCTATCCCAAGAATGAGGTCGATGCCACTCCAATCAATTGCGGCTTCTGACAAGTCTGTCACTGCTTTCAATACCTCAGGATCAAGGCGTGGAACACCGTCGGTAATTGGGTGGATGAAGTATGGGTAGTCGCCTTTCCATATCACAGGGGCGTTGGCTAAACTCGTTCGAAGTCGCTCCAATGCATCGCCCATGGCAAAACCTCCGGTGCGAAGGGGTAAGACCTTTGCTCAGAGTTCGGCGAGGAATTCAACGTACTCATCAGGTTCCAAGAGGTTCTCAAGGTCCAATTCATGAGGTTCAATGATGATGATCCATCCGTGGTCATAAGCTGAATCATTGACCAAGTCAGGGTTGATTTCAACTTCACCGTTCACTTCAGCAATGATGCCAGAATACATCGAAGGGAAAGCAACCTTTTCATCTGCAGTCCAAATCGAGAACATGTCTCTTCCTTCATCGATTTCATTCTCTGCTTGAGGTAAAATCACTCGGAGAACTTCGCCGATTTCGACAGCGAGATATTCACTCACGCCAATCATGAGCCGGTCGTCTTTTTCCTGGTACCAAAGATGGTCACGGGAATATTTTCTATTATGTGCAACGCTGAATTCTACAACTTCTTCATCCATTAGGGCACTCCCTCAAAAACGCCCCAATCACCATTGTATATCAATTTGAGGCAAAATAGACTGCCGTGTAAAACCGTCAAACGGGTTAAGTGAGTCGGCGTTTTCCGCTGCATAGGGACGAACATGAACTACGGCGAAACCGAAGAACAGCAAATGATTCGAGAGATGGTCCGAGACTTCGCAGAAAGCGTCCTCTCCCTAACGGCCGAACACCGTGACCAACAACAAATCCCTCCGAGCAAAGAGTGGGAAGAGTTCCTTGAATATGGCCTGCAAGGCGTGACTATACCTGAAGCCTATGGTGGCTCACCTGTGGATGATGTTTCAGAATCCATCATCGTCGAAGAACTTGCTCGTGTTGATCCGTCCTTCGCCGTGATGTACTGTGTTCACGTTGGTCTTTGTTCGAAAACAATCGCTCTGCATGGTAACGAAGAACAGAAGGCAGAATTCCTTCCTCGGCTCGCAGCAGGTGAAGTAGGTGCATACTCACTTTCAGAGGCTGGTGCTGGAACCGACGCAGCAGCAATGACCTGTAAGGCCAAACTTTCTGACGATGGTGAACACTACATCCTCAACGGTGAGAAGATGTGGGTGACCAACGGTGCCCAAGCTAAAATTCTCGTCTTGTTTGCCAAAGACGTCGACCACCCCGATTATGCTGTGAAAAAGCATGGCGGCTCGACCGCATTCATCGTTGATTCGAGTTACGAAGGTTTCTCGGTTGGCAAGAAAGAAGACAAACTCGGTATCCGTTCTTCGGACACGTGCACCTTGATTTTAGACAACTGTAAAGTTCCAGTAAAGAACGTACTCAAGGGTGTTGGTAATGGGTTCCCTATTGCAATGAACGCTTTAGATAACAGCAGAATTGGCATCGCCGCCCAGGCTCTAGGCATCGCACAGGGTGCGTATGAAGCAGCCCTCAAGTACGCCCATGAGCGTGAGGCCTTTGGAAAACCAATTGCACATCATCAAATGATCATGGCTTACCTTGCAGACATGGCAACACGAATCGAAGCATCCCGCCTTCTCATTTATCAGGCATCTTGGGTCAAGCAACAGCATTACGAACATGGTGGTCCGCGACACTCGAAGGAAGCAAGCATGGCCAAACTTTTCGCTGGCGACACAGCAATGTGGGTGACCGAGCGGGCGATTCAGGTGCTTGGTGGCTATGGATATACGAAGGAATTCCCAGTCGAACGATTCTTCAGAGATGCAAAAATCACTCAAATCTACGAAGGAACGCAAGAAGTGCAGCGTATTGTGATCGCACGTGCGCTCAAGTGATCAAGCAAGGCGTGCATTTGTTCCATCGAGGTTTGCTTGCTTCAAAGCGCCGGACCATCGGTAGATCTTCCCCTCAGCCTGAACAACTTGGCCACTCTTCAAACCTTCAATGAATTCAGATTCACTCACTGGGAACCGGATGGTGACCACATGTTCGCCTCCATCCAGTGTTCCAGTAATGGTTTGGCCACCCTTATACTCTCCTGTAGCCATCAGAGAACGCTCGGTTTTTTCGACTTTAATGGTCGAGGTTTGAATTGTAGAACGCGCAACGATTTCATTAAACTCTGACAATAATCGAGCACCAGAAAGCGCTTCAATGATTGCAAGATGATCCATGCTTCCCGTAGGTTCTGGTGCTTGTTGAGGCTCAGGTTGTGCTTCAACTGGAGCGGGTGTTGGCGTTGGATCTTGTGCTTGTGTCGAAACAGCCGCAGTCGTAGCGACAGCCGCAACAGCAGCAACGCTTGCTTCTGGTTGAATGGTTTGGGCTGGAATCGGTTCGGGA
>DUIP01000080.1:4693-7458 GCA_013330285.1 Candidatus Poseidoniaceae archaeon | reverse complement strand
GCACCTACCAAAGAATACATCTCGGAACGACGGGTGAACCAATCACTTCCAACATTGGAACCACCAGTTCAAACCACACCAGCATCAGGGCCTTATGGAGCCCCACAAGCCCCATCATCGCCTGGAGAAAACCCCTACAAATGATGCGCTTGTTCCAACGAAGGGTTTGAATCCTCGACGGTGAAGGCCTTCTTGGAGGGAGTAGGAGGATCGCTGACAGAGTTCGACTCTGAGGAAAGTCCCCTCTCCACAGTGCAGACGGCTTACACAAGTAAGAGAACAGAAATGGTCAGGTCAATGCAGCAGAAACGAACGATGCAAGGTGTGTACAATGATGTTGAAAGACGGAGATTGCCTTGTGGTCGATGAGACGAGCAACCCCGTTGGAGCAAGTCCAAACAGTCCCTTCGAAGCGGCACGCCGAGGGACAGGTAGGATGCTAAGTTGAATGCGGTCGCCGAAAGGTAACAGAAAGGGGCTTACTCCCTACTCCCTCCACTTTCGTCACCCTGACTGGTGGTCGATCTGTTTCAATCTTCAAGCACAGCATCGAGCGTTTTCATTGAGATCGGAGACGCAAGAGCGATTCCATCGCCATAATCACGCCAATCTTCTTGCCCAAGTAACTTGGCTCGAGCAGTGTGCTCAAGGGTGAACACCGCTGGAAGAAGGAACGCACTTGTAATGAAAGCAAAGAAGATGAGCAGGCACATGATCATGAAGAAATTCTCCAAACCTGGGAACGCTGCAAGGAAACCCGCAGCGATACCAGAGATGGTTGTGATTGTTGTTTCAAAGATGGTCTGGCCAGTCTCTTCAATGGCGTTTGCAATGCCATTCGGCGTCTCACCTTCTTCCTGAATACGGTGCATGACGTGAATCGAATCATCAACACCAATTCCAAAGACAATCGTCCCAATCATCGCTGTGAAGATGTTCACGTTGACATCGCCACTCTGCATCAACAACGGTTGCCAAAGGATGACCACAGCAACTGGAATCATGGTGTAAATGCCCAAACGAGGTGATCTGAACACGATCGAGAGGACAAGGGTCAAGAGAAGTAAGGTCACGATGGTGGTCGTGCTTTGAGTATCGTGGATGCCATCGTTGATGTCAAGTGATACCGGCAAACCGCCGGTGAGGAGCGACATGCTCGTTTTGTCTACGATTGGTTCTTGGGACAACATTTCATCGATCTCATCTCGAAGTTCGCCCGCTACATTGAGGTTCATGTATGGCTGTGTGACGTAGACGATGGCTTTGGTTCCTGCTTCATTGAGAAGCATCGAACGAACTTCCTCTGTCAGCGTATCAAACACAACGTTGACCATGTCTTTTCGCAATCCTTTGCGACCTTCAGGTCCTGTCAACTCGAGCCCAAGCCAAACATTGCATTCGATCGGATCGTTGCTCTCCCAGCACGGTTCATGAAGCAAATCCCACAGGCTCCCCTCGTACAGCGTGACCCCATCAGCGAGGGTGATGGTTGCTGGTATCGTACGCAGGAAGGTGATGATACTGGTGGTATTTGTTTCATCGACACCATCGATTTGTGTCTCGAGTGCATCAATGGCATCCAATACCGGTAAATCACGAATGTTTTCCGTGTTGTTTTCCAGTGCTTCTGCGGTTCGCTCCTCAGCATTGAAGATGAAAAGTGATGTTTGTCCGCCACTAAACTCCCGTGAATATTTGGCCAATGAATTGAGCGAATCAATACCGTCAGGCGCTTCGGATGAACCGGTGATCGGTTCGTTCATTTTGTCGAGATTCGCAACGCCATAAGCGGTCACGCTCCCCGAAACAAGCAAGATGACCAAGAACCACTTCACCGGCCAAGTACCGATGTTCTTCCACATCGAGGGGTTGGTTCGCTTGTTAAATTTGAGTAACCATGCGAGGGTTGGCACCAAGATGATGCTGAACAACAAGGTCGACATGATGCCAATCACAAGGGTGATTCCAACAGAACGAATCGGTGAAATTGGGACAATGTTAGGGGCGATTAACACCGAGAAACCAATGACGGTTGTCATTGCAGAAAGGAACACTGCAACACCGGTTGAGCGCGTCATTTCAAGGACACAATCTCGATAGAAATTGATGTCCCACAATTCAGGGACAGGTTCCAATGGTTCTCCTTTTCTACGTCGTCGAGCGTTTTCGTTGTTGGCTTTGTCAATTTCTTTCCGCCGCACTTCTTCAATTCGATTGACCATATGCAGGGCATAATCGACCCCTAAACCAATCAAGATCGGGAACGTTGCCACAATCATTGGCGTCAAGGTAATATCGAGAATGACAGAGCTGCCGAAGGTCACCGCTAACGCCATCACGATCGGTGTTCCTGTAATGAGGACGACCTTTGCGGAGCGGTGTAGGGTTGTGATGACGAGGATGGTGAACAAGATCGACCATGGAAGAATCATCAACAAGTCTTCGTAAATGGCGTCAGAAATGTCTTCGAGGACCTTGGTAAGGCCTGTGACTGTCATTTCTGTGTTGGTGTATTCTGTTGGTCTTGCATCGATGACCTCTTGGAAATGGTCCAGTAATTCGGTGAAATCAGCATAGTCCTTTGTCTCTGAAAGATCGCTCTTCATCCCGACAAGAATCGCTGCAGTATCCCAAATACCATCACCATCAATGTCATTGGTGTAATTTCCATCGCCATCGGTGTCCTCAAACGGGTTCATGTCGTTGGTGTCCTTGAACAACGCATCAAAACCACCTTCGGATTCTTCAATGATTTGATCGATTCG
>DUIP01000080.1:0-4372 GCA_013330285.1 Candidatus Poseidoniaceae archaeon | reverse complement strand
TCTTCAATGATTTGATCGATTCGTTGCTGGTCTGGAATTGCATAGCGTCCTCCACCAGGGAGGTCACAATTGACCTCGACTGGGATTCGGGTGTTGATGCCATGAACGCACAGTGAATTGTTAAATCGGCCATCTGCTGAATTGACCTCTTTGATGACCTGTGCAGGAGAAATAATCCAAAGAACACCATCGCTGCGTCCATGGTCTTCCTTTGCATAGTCAATGCCTCGACCCGTCCGGTCACCATTTGCATTGTCGTCATCACCTTCGACCCAACTCATTTCCTTGAGGAATTGTTCATCCGTGATGTTCGTGGTGAAACTGGGATCCATAGCATTGGGCGTTTGGATGTAAATGACTGCAATATCAGTGGACCATTCTTCACGAACTTCCAACAAGAGTTCTGTGGAAGGCGCTCCATCGGGGAGAAAAATTTCAACATCGTCATCGATTTGCTCTTGGAAGTCTAGGCCTTGGCTGCCAAAAGCTCCGGCAATAAGAATCAGCAAGACCACCACCATCATTGGTGAAGCAAGGATGTTGTCGTACATTGAGTCAAGGCGCTTCATTGAGCCTTCTTTGAAGCGTTCTTGCACATCAGACAGAGGCTTCAGGAAAGTGGCAAGGCCACTTTCAGTCTTACCTGACGGGCTTGCCATGGCTTATGCATGTTGAGCAGGGTCTTGAATGATACTCATTCAACCAATGGCAATTCGAAGATACGGCTGGGATCAATCCAAGCCGAATTCTCGAACCAAAAGGTGCCTCAAGAATCCACGAGCACTTTGCAACACCAAACCTGTTGCCATCAATGAAAGGCCAAGAACGCCGATCCATACGGCGGAGAGTCCAGGTCCTACAATGCTGTCGAGTTGGTTGGTGACACCTTGAGCGGCGTTCATACCCATTGCAGCGCCCGTGGCCAAGAGCCCCATGCCGGGTAACCCAAGCACGAGCAGTGGTTTCTTTTGAGAGAGGGAAAGCAACGCCCAAGTGAGCACGGTAAAACCATGGGAGACGGCTGTGAAATTGGAACCCTTTGGAACGTCGTAGCGGATGACCGTTGGAACTTCGATGATGGACAGTTGCTTTTCACGAGCATCTTCGAGCATCTCAAGGGACAATTCCATGCCCTCGGAGTCGAATCGTAGACGATCAAGAGCAGTGCTTGAGAACGCTCGGAATCCAGATTGAGTGTCCTTGATGCCCAAATCGCTTGACAAATTGCTTGCTGCTGTGATGACTTTGATGCCCAAACGTCGGTAGGCTGGCATATCGGTGCCACCGCCGCCATTGATGAATCGAGATCCAATCGCAAAGTCAGCTTCGCCAGCAAGGATTGGTTGCAAAAGTTTTGGAATGTCTGATGCTTCATGCTGCCCATCACTGTCAAGCACGACAAGGGCGGTAGCGTTCATTTCTCGTGCCTTGATGAAGAGGGTTTTCAGCGCTGCTCCATAGCCTCTGTTTGAGCGATGACGGTAGACAATAGCCCCGCACGCTTCGGCAATTCGGGCGCTGGAGTCAGAAGATCCGTCATCAATACAAATGACCGCATCGACATGTCGTAGAGCGGTGGTTACAACGGTCCCGATGGTCTCCTCTTCGTTGTACATGGGCATGCCAGCAACGACAAAAGATGGAGGAGGTGACTCCTGCTCTGGCATGGTTTTCACCAGTTTTCCGCCGGCATGCCACTATTTAGTACTATACACATACAATAGACAAGATTGTAGCATTGTAAAATGATGGGAAAGCCCGCCAAATCGCCGAGGCGAAATGGCGGGCGGCTCCTGTGTTCAACAGGCGGTCATCATCGATGAGGTGGTGTGGTCGCGTTGGTCAAGGGTGACTCAATCTTGCAGTTGACTGAGGGTGGTCACCGCTCGCTCGCCACTGAGCACTTTTCCAAGAGCGTTCAGCGAAATGACAAGCGGGACATAGGCTTGGCCGTCGCTGGTCACATAGGTGGCGCAGTCACCAAAGGCACTGGTGTTGATCGAGACTTTGAGTGCCCCGCCTGCGTTGCTCTTTCGGACATATCCGACCAACAAGTTGGTGTTCATGTCGTTGTTTTCTTCGTTTTTTGTGGTGTTTTTCTTGTTCATAGTGTTCACAACCGTCCACCGTGTTAAGGTGGACAAATTCACTCAAGAACCTCTACGGTGATAAGACAGGTGGTCTCGACGTTGAGAGCGAAGCCTCATATGCAGGGCTTCATTGTTTGAAGCATGCGAGCATTGGTTACGGGTGGCGCAGGTTTCATTGGCTCACACCTCATTGACCGGTTAATCCAGCGCGGTGACGAAGTTGTTGTCATCGACAACCTCTCCTCTGGTAACCTCCAGTTCATTCAGGGCCATTTGGACAGTGGGAACGTGACACTTGTCGAAGGTGATATCACACGTTATGAGGATGTTGATTTGGCTATGAAAGGCATCGAATGCGTTTTTCATCTTGCAGCCAATCCCGATATCCGTCTTGGTACACGAGTCACGGATACTGACTTGAAACAAGGCACCATTGCCACCTACAACATTGTTGAAGCGATGCGGACACACGGGGTCAAAACCATCGCCTTTGCTTCTTCTTCGGTCGTCTATGGTGAAGACGCTCCATTGCCGACACCAGAAACGCATGGTCCATGTATGCCGATCTCCCTGTATGGGGCAAGCAAGCAAGCAGGTGAAGGCCTCATCAGTAGTTTTGTAGGAACATTTGGCATCCAGGCTTACATTTTCCGGTTTGCCAATATTATCGGTACGCGTGGAACCCATGGCGTCATCTTTGATTTCATTCACAAATTGAAGAAGGATCCAAGCCGCCTCGAGGTACTCGGCAATGGCTTGCAAGAAAAATCCTACATGGAAGTTGGTGATTGCGCAGATGCTATCTTGCATGTCATGTCGAAAACGAATGAACCCCTCAACCTGTTCAACCTCGGCAGTCATGACACTGCTTCAGTTCGTCGAATCGCTGAGATTGTGGTCGAAGCTACGGGGTGTCACGACGCTTCCATCGAATACACAGGTGGCGATCGAGGATGGGCGGGTGATATCCCTCGTGCCATGTTGGGTATAGAGAAGATGCTTTCAACAGGTTTTGACGTGCGATACAACAGCGAAGAAGCCATTCGCCATACCGCACTTGCACTGATTGAAGAGATCGGTCTACATGAGGAGATGAACACATGAAACACATATACGATGACGAAGCGAGCACACTTGGGGATTCTTTCCTGAAAATTTCTGCCTTATTTTTCGTAGGCATTTTGATTCTTGCCTTTACCACCAATCCAGTTGCTACAGGGACCAAGGAAGGCGAGCGTGCTCCTCTTCTCGATGGGGCTGCCTATGCAGGAAACGGCTGGTCGTCGTTTGATTTTTCAGGGCAATTTGATACGTCCTGGGATGGAAATTCTTCGAGCCATTGGGTGATGCTAGAATTCATGGATACCGACTGTCCATACTGTGTCCGTTCAGCAGATCTCTATGGTGAAGCTTCCGAGATCTTTAGAGACAGCAACCCTGAGTGGAACGGAGCCCAAGTTGATTTCTTTGCAAGTGCAACGCAACTCGACATACAAGGTCATGAAACTTCACGGGCTGAAATTGCAGCCTTTAGAGACAAGTCAACAGGCTACGAATGTGCTGGCCAAGACTGTGCCAATCGAGATGGTTCCGCCCATGACTACGTCACCTACATCGATGACATCGACCAAGACAACATGGACGAGTGGGACATTCGAGGCACCCCGACCTACTTTTTGATTCAACCAGATGGAATCATTGCATGGGTCTCGAACGGAGGCACCAATTTGGGCGATGTGAATGGTGATGGTGAACAAAACACCTTCATCGATGCGATCGTTTACCTTGTGACTTACGATGATGCTGGAGGTGCTTGATTTGAGCACAACACTCCTCTTGATTGGCTACGGCCTCCCGATTCTGCTTGGCTTGCTCTTGATTCTTCCATTCACGAGCAGTTCTTTTCTCGCACTAAGCGAACGATTTCCTTCCTTTGCCACAAAACGGGGACGTCTGCTGAGCGGACTGAACCTCACCTTGCTTGGAGGTTTGGCCGTTTCTGTCCAAACCCAGTGGATCCACGCAAAGGTGAGTGAAGGTGCAAACTTTTGCGCCTCTGATACGATCTTCTCATGCGATGATGTCATTGGCAATGCTCAGTACAACACCATGCCAATCCTCGACGTGCCTTGGGGCATGGTCGGATTTGTGACCTTCACGGCCTTGTTGTTTTTGTCGTACTCAATCTCAAAAGAACCAAACGCAACATGGACAAAGAATTTCCTCAACCTTGGAACGCTTGCAACCTTTGCAGGATTGGGTGTCATTGGCCTTCTTGTCTC